>NZ_JBHIRH010000001.1:0-211731 GCF_042196945.1 Bartonella sp. AA81SXKL
TTTTTCTTCTAATCTCTCAAATCCACGATCAAGATGATAAACACGATTGACGATTGTTTCTCCCTTTGCTGCCAATGCTGCAATCACAAGAGAAACAGAAGCACGCAAATCCGTCGCCATGACAGGAGCCCCTTGCAAATTCTCTGTTCCATAGACAGTTGCCGTCTGCCCATCAAGCTTTATCTGTGCCCCTAAGCGATTGAGTTCTTGAACATGCATAAAACGATTTTCGAAAACCGTCTCTGTAATATGCGCGATTCCTTCAGCCCGTGTCATGAGCGCCATGAATTGCGCTTGGAGATCAGTTGGAAAAGCAGGATAAGGTCCTGTTTTAATATCAACGGGCATAATTTTGGTGTTCTTTGGATTTCGCTTAATATGAATTCCTTGAGGTTCTATTTGAATCTCGAGTCCTGTTTTTTGGAGCACCTTAAGCACTTTTGTGAGATGATTAGGATTTGCATTTTTAAGAAAGACATCTCCTCCCGTCATAGCAACAGCCATTGCATATGTTCCCGCTTCGATTCGATCAGCAATAACGCGTACTCTAGCACCGTTGAGTTTTTTAACCCCTTCAATTGTAAGCGTTGTTGTTCCTTCACCGGTTATTTGAGCCCCCATAGCATTCAGGGTTCGAATAAGGTTTGTCACTTCTGGCTCACAAGCCGCATTCTCAAGAGTGGTTGTTCCCTTTGCCATTGTCGCCGCCATCAGCAGCACATGGGTTCCACCAACAGTGACTTTAGGGAAACGATAGTGAGCACCTTTTAACCCCTTTAGCGCTTTTGCATGAACATATCCATTTTCGATAGTAATCTGTGCGCCTAAAGTTTTAAGTCCCTCAAGGATAAAATCGACAGGTCTTGTTCCAATAGCGCATCCTCCAGGAAGCGAAACATAAGCCTCTGCGCATCGTGCAAGCAGTGGTCCGATAACCCAAAAGCTTGCACGCATTTTTTTCACCAGTTCATATGGTGCCCGTGTTGTAGCTATTTTTTGCGCCGTAAAATGAATTGTTCTTGAATTCACGCATTCATCTTTAAACTCTTGTCCATCAACGGCATATCCAACACCATGATTATTGAGAATACGAATAAGCAATTCAACATCGGCCAGATGCGGAATATTTTCTAAAGTGAGCGTTTCTTCTGTAAGCAGCGCCGCAATCATAAGAGGCAATGCAGCATTTTTTGCCCCAGAAATAGGAATTGTTCCTTGAAGTTTTTCTCCCCCAACAATTTGAATAGAATCCATCGTGTTTTCCCTCTTTTCCTTTGTGCCTGCCCTTCCAAAGGATTGTCCCCCTTCGGGAAGTTATGCTTTATTAATCGTTTTAGAACGCATTCTAACTATGAGAACAAATTATTGAGAAGTTTGGTTGCAAAAATTTACTAAAAAACATTTTTTTGCATTTTAGAGCTTTTTGCATTTTAGAGCTCTGGTTGTGCTCTTTTTCGGCTTTGCTCTTTTCGACGTTTCAGGTTTTGACGCAATTGTTGTGCCAATCTTTCTTGACGTCGTTTTGCTTTTTCATCTTGATGATTAATTTCATTTTGTTTTTGTTTTTGATGCATTTGTGTCATTGCGCAACCTTTTAAACAGTGTTGAGCTTCTATCCAAGCAACTCATAACCTTAAATATTTAAGCATATAAGAAACATATGTCATGACATAAGATACGTTTTCTTGCAAGAATATACAAATGTTCTCTTGCCTATTTTCTGACAATATGGCACAAGACAGCGCAAAGATTGAAAAGGGCTGCGGTAGCTCAGTGGTAGAGCACTCCCTTGGTAAGGGAGAGGTCGAGAGTTCAATCCTCTCTCGCAGCACCATTTTATTCTTCTTTTGCCTCTCTCTTCTTGCCCTTATAAGTCTTCCCTATAAGCCTAAATCTTTTCCCCCAACCTCCATCAGCTTCATCAAATCCTCCATCCTTTAAACCATGCGTTTCAATAGCCTCAAAATCAGTAGCTTCAAAATCAATGGACTCAATGACACACTTAATCTCTAAAATGCTTTGCGAATGGCTTTTGAAATTGACCGCCCCCCAAAGAATATCCCCCCACCCCTTGCCTCCCCTTTCCTTGCCTCCCCCCTCTTTCCTTTCTGTAAGATTTGCCCTATCCTTCTCTTTACCAAGCCTCACTGTTGCAACAGCTCTTAGCACTTGAGACGGTATAGACATTTTTATTTTTTCAATATTTTATTTCTTGAATATTTTTCCCCACAAGCTCACCCTGTTTGTAATATGCAAACAAACGATTTTACTTGATTCAATATAAGAGCGTCTGAATAAGAAGGGTTGAAATAAGAACATCTCACACTATTTCGGGCTCTCATTGAAATTCAAATTGAATCTCAATAATGAGTTATTATAAACTCATTGTTTGAACATATCCCATTTATACCTTTATCCGCCCCAAAACGAATAATCTTATCTTTCCAGCCTCTCTATCCACCTCAAGCAACACAAGTATTCCCTGTAAAAATTAGAATAAGCTTCATCGATCCTATTCGTCATTTACAACAGATCTAACAGAGCCATTTCCAGAACCTCCTCTCAACGCCTTTCCCATTCTCCCCACCCCTTACCAAAAGCAAAAACCAAACAGTGATAAAATCCCCTCAATAAAGCTTTCACTAAGCACCCCACGCTCCCATATGGCAAACATCTCATATGACAGGCATCCCCATATACTAGGCATCCCATATGGCAGAAAATTGATAGCCCGCCGTTTCAAAGAAGATCCCTCATTACCAATTTTATACACTATGATTTTCCACGTGCTCTAAGCCATCCCTCTTTCAACACGCATCTTTTTTATACGAATACTTTGATTGATACGGATAGCGTTATTCGTCTTGCATAAGAGCCCCAAGAGTGAAAAGCTCTCTCCCTCTGTTCTATTGAAATTAATCACCCCTCTTCGCTTACACTTCACAAGCAGAAAGATCCGTATGGCGAGAAACTTTCCAAGAAAAGCATATCTCTTCGTAAAAAGCCTCCCAGTAAACGAGATTATGAATCGTCTCAAGAGCTACAGCCCATGCCGCAATTTTGGCAACGGCCCCCCAATAGTACCAACTTACTTTTTCATAAAGTAAGATAGGGTGCGCAATGTTTATAATCTCTGGGGGGTATAATCTACGGACTTTATAATCTACGGGGCTTGACCGTTATACCCCTCACGATATTATTCACAAGCGCCAGTATGAAATTTACGAACGCCGGCATAAAATGGCTGTGAAATGAGCTTAGAGCGAGATATCTTTATTAAAACAAGTGCGTGAATGTACAACAACAAGTATATTTCATTTGGAGTATTTTGGATATTCCCTACTCTCCCCACCCTAGGACAACCATTTTGGCTACAGATCCCCTTATATTTTCTGCTGTCATACCTCCTCCAATAAGCTAAAACCCCACATATGCGGGGTTTTAGCCAGTACCACACCTTTGTTTAGACACATTATGATCATTATAACCATTTTTATTAAATACGTTTTTACATATATTTTCAACACAAAAATAACACATATTGATTTATTTAACAGAAATGACTTATAAAAGCTTGTTAGAAACAAAAGCCAATAAATACCCTCTGTTTAAACACTTTATTTGCTATAGCAATAAGCACTGTTTTATTTACGCATCATACAACGAGTGGATGTACAACAGATGGTCTTTTTGTTGGAAGTACTTCTCCGATCAATTGTATTTCAAAAGAATATATAAGACAGAAAATAAAAAAGAAGCTATTAGAAAAAGAACGCGAAAGAGAATGGTTAGAGCTTGAACAATTTTCTGTTAGCGCTTGTCCAAGTGGAAAATTTCCTGTTTATTATGGCGTTTCTATTATCGATTGTGTTTCAGAGGAAGAACTAAAACAAAATCGTTTTAATAATGAAATTAATATAATGAACTTATTCCTGCAATGGTTTATCGTAGCACTCGTAATAACAACGATAATGTCTGTTCCCATAAGTTTACTTTGGCGTTTTAGATTTAAGGTTCCTGCCTGTTTATTTACAATAATGACAACCTTGGCTATTATTGCCGTCCCTTTTACATTTGATTTATCGTCTCTCTTTTAATCTATTTTTGTAAAAAAATATTTCTAAAATATTAAAAACACCCTGCATTTTTAAGCGTTTTGAACTGTATCTCCTCTCATTTAGAGACAATAGCCCCAAGTACAGCCATGCCATTCAATACGATTTTAACCATATTTCTAACATAAAAATAACACATGTTGATACATTCAAAAGAGATCAATTAAACGATCTTATAAAATAAGAGCAATACACAAAGTGGCTGTATTTAATGATAGTCAATGAAGACGATTATTATGGAATTCTTGGTGTAAGCTACGAATGCAACGATAAACAGATAAAATCTGCTTTTCGTAAATTAGCTCTGCAATACCACCCTGATCATAATTCTAGTACCGAAGCAGAACAAAAATTCAGAAAAATTTGTGAAGCCTATGAAGTTCTTAAAGGTCCTCAAAAGAGAGCTGCTTACAATCAGTTCTATCATAAAACTTTTAAAGATAATCACAAGGCTTCTGAAATTAGTAGAAACCAAGAGAACAGACGACAAGATAATACCAAGCGTGTAATTGATAGTATCGCGTATGTAATTTTCATTATTTGTGGAATAATACCTGTAATGTATTTTATAATTTTATTTTACATGGAAGATATTCTGAATAAATAAGTATAGGGTTATTAATTCTCATAAGCATAAAAGGATATTTGGTAAAGATTGGTGCATTTATCTTCGGGCTCATACTAATATCATTTATCAAATTTATATGGAGAAGTATCTATTGATCAGTGCTTTTGAAGAGCTTTAAGATCAGCCCCACAGTGAATTCACAAAATGTGGTCATTTTTGATTTTCTATAACAAGGTAGTGTAGAAAAACATAAAGATTATAATATCTCTATCCGTTCTTTCCCTATTCTCCCGTTTTCCCTACCCTTCTATTTTCTTCCACAACCTGCCCCCCAATCTTTCCCCCAACAAGCCTACTTGACTCCACACAGGCTTTTTCTCATGTCCCTACATCCTTTTCCCCATATTGGCTAAAAAACGCCCCTCAAACGACTCTTTCCCAAAAAAACAAAAGCACCACAAGGACCATTTCCTCTCCAATGAAAAAGCACTTGTCCGGCAACTTAGCCATCATGGGGGCCTTTCATCGCGCCCCCAAACACGGCACAACACAAAAGCGGACAGAACCGCACCCCACATCCCCTATCTCACTTCCCTAACATCTTCCCCCAAAGTACTTCCTTATCTCTCTTATTTTTCACTTGACTGCCCCTCTGAAACACCTTCTTCCATTTTCCCAAGCAATAGCTGTCACGCGAAGTCTCTCTCCCTTCAACACCCACCTGCTTTTCCGCTTACTTCTTGCCTTATGACTAAAGCTTGCCTCTCCTCAACGCTACACAAGATCCCTTCTCACCCCGTCTCATTCTCGTTTTCCCCTCCAGCATACGTCTTGTCTTCATTCCAAGCACCCTTTCCCCCCATTTCCGACCATGCTTTCACATTTCTGTCCCCTAAGTTCGCTATGCTCCCTGCTTCCCTGCCCCCCTGTTTGGCACCCTCCTCCAACATAAAAACCAACTCTTTTCCCCCTCTGCTCTTTCCTTTTTATAGAACTTTGCCTCTCCTCAACGCTACACAAGATCCCTTCCCACCCCGTCTCATTCTCGTTTTCCCCTCCAGCATACGCCTTGTCTTCATTCCAAGCACCCTTTCTTTCCCCTCCTTCAAAGCAATTTCTGTTCTTATATGAAAACCTGTCCCAACAGATTTAATTTGCTGTACCATCTTCTCCAACGCCTCATTAAAACGGTTAATTTCATTTTCAAGTTTGCAAATATACGCTTCATCACGATAAGCCCGTTTAATCAAAGGGGGCATATCCGGCCAATAGAGCATTAAATCCACCCATTCGCGTTGAGAAATCCATAATCCCCCTTGACATTGTGCTTTATGTTCTGCTGGAAAACTCTTTTGCATGAAATGAGGGATCAAAATTTCAGGTTTTTTTGTTTTAATTTCTAATAAGCCATTTTTTCCCACAAAAGCATCGGGGGAAAATCCTTGTCCGCGATCATCTGCCAAAACAAAGCCAATACATTCAGGTTCTGTATGTGTCAGTTTCCCATAAAGCTGTCGTGCGCTTGGTTCTAATTCTGTTCCACGTCGCATAGAAAGTGTTGTTCCTTCATCAACGGTTTTTCCGGTAATTCTTTCTCCCGCCAATTTCATCATCACACTCTGATAGCGTGACGTTTTTTGCCCTTGTTTTTTTTGCGCCATAACCATCTCAAACAAAGAAGCCGTAATCAAACCATTACGCGCTTGCTGCCATTCCTCTGTTCCTTGAATACAATCGATAATGATTGGCATAGTATTTCTCCCCTTCATCTTTAAGGTGTTTTGTAATATATCCTCTTTAAAGCATTCACCTTTTTTAAGCTGTTTCCCTCACACGGACTAAAGACAACAACATCCTTCAATATTGTGCCCTAAAAAAACACAAAAACCGGCTCTTTCCCCTTGAACTTGCCTTTTTATAGGTTGGAACCTGTCTGTACTGCTGCTTTTCTTCCCCCTAAGCCTTCATTTTTGTTCTCCAGCATGCTTTCCGTATCACTCCAAGTCACTGAATGACGACCTGCCCCTTCATTGCCTTATCCCCCTAATGAACCAGCCGGCAACTTCCCCCACACAAGCGCCCACAATTCCTCATATATAGGCTCTTTTCTTCATGCCCCCCTTTCCCATATCGGCTAAGAAAATCCCCGCGCAAAGCTCTCCCCCCCAAAGCGGCTCCCCTAAGCTTCCCTCCAAGAACGAAAGCATAACGTGCACCATTGTCACCGCAATGAAAAAGCACTTTGGCCCATCATTGCGGCTTCTTTTTCAACCCTGCTACTGCACGACGGAAAAATC
The DNA here is from genome assembly GCF_042196945.1 of Bartonella sp. AA81SXKL. Classification (NCBI taxonomy): domain Bacteria; kingdom Pseudomonadati; phylum Pseudomonadota; class Alphaproteobacteria; order Hyphomicrobiales; family Bartonellaceae; genus Bartonella; species Bartonella sp. AA81SXKL. The sequence continues at coordinate 6,981 of NZ_JBHIRH010000001.1, forward strand.
ATGGCGGCAATATTCTTCCTCCAATTTTTTTGCCATAGACTGAGCCACTTCTTGCGATATAAAAAGTATAGCGTTGTGTTTTTGTGGTTCGAGTCTGATTAAATTTCGCATATTTCCAGCATAATAAAGCGGAATCCCTTGATACGAAGTCTTGAGATAACTTGGCATGTTTACCACCAATAATCTGTCAAGACATCACATGGGCGTAAACGATGCTGTTTTTCATAAGAGCCATAGAGATTATCTTCATAATCGCAAGCCGCTCTTTCATTCAAACAAGCATGATAAGCTTCACTATTCAAAATGAAAGGCTGCAATTGTGTATTTTCTTCATTCATTTCATGATTTTCGACATAAAAATCAGCGATTTGTTCCGTAATATCTTCAGCATGAGAAGTTGTCAGATCGAGTCGTAAAACTCTATAAACAGTTTCACATTCTTCAATCAGTTCGAGCACTTCTTCGATTTCGTCGATTGTTCCTTCATAAGTACAAGGATTTTCCTCTTCGCATAAAACGATAATGATTTCATCCTCTTTAACGAATGGAATATTTTTCATGATTTCCCCCTTTAGATAGTTGATAAAGCATAGCCTTGTCTTGACAAGACTAAATATAGCGTTAGTCTTATATCCTCTATAGGAGAGATGTCAACCATTTTATCCTTCATAAAAGATATATTTTAAATATCTACGGGGTTCAAATGACATATGTAAAGAAAAATCTATTATTCTTTGTTCCTCTCATGCCCCTTTGTTGTTCTCTATTTGTTCTTACAAAATTGCAATTATAAACACACAGGAGAGATAAAATGAGTGACATAATATTAATAAAACACTGGAGTCGCCTTGATTCAAAAGCACAGAAGGAAGTTATTTTGAAGCTTCGTCAATTGGTCGCCGCAAAAGAGTCAAAATCGCCTGTCTCTCTTGCGGAGAGAGTTTCGAAATAAGCTCTATAAATTCTTTATCTTCAGGGCTAGCCCCTTTACCGTAAAGAATATAATTCATACTGATATTAATTTCGTGACAAATTCGCGAGAGAGATTCGATTGTTGGTTCTTTTCCTTCAGAAAGAATAGAATGAAGGTACCCCGCACCTTTACCGGCAGCGAGGGAGATAGATCTTTTTGACCGCCCACTTTTTTCCAAAGCGATTCTTAATCTTTGACGCCAACCATCGATATTCATAATTTCACCATATAGCGCGTCTTTTTAAAAAAACACGTCCTTTTTATAAAACGGGCTTGCATTATCCTCTAAAAAGGATAAAATTAAGGAAACAAATTTTACTTTTTAGGGGGAATTTTTTTTATTTTTAGATCATAAAAACACTTTAACCACCCTACCGGATATAAAAGACCACCTCCAAAGCTTCTGCCCAAAAGCAAGTACGTTGAGAATGTGTGGTATTCTTTATTCTTTCCATCACCGCAATCTTAAATCGTAAGTTTGCATGCGCTTCAAGCACAGCCAATCATTTATAAGCATCGTAAAGAAGCCTCTAGTCATCATCGAACAGAGCCAAAAACAACACAAGTTAAATCCTTATTTGAGCTTTTATCATCAATAAAAATGTATAAAAAAGAAGAAAGTAGATTGCAGTATGAAACACGCTAATCAACAAGAAACTCCTCATTATGAATCGTCTAGGCTTCCATATGTTTGTTGGTATCAAAATGACTTTCTAGGAGGTGTACGTGGGATGCGCGCACACGAAATTGGAATCTATACGATTCTTCTCAATGAAATGTATGCCCGTGGCCGACCTTTAGAAATATCGAAAGAACGTTTAGCGCGTCTTTGTGGTTGTGACAAGCGAACTTTTGTTAATGTTTTAGAGATGCTCATCCAAGAGGGTAAGATTTTAAATTTAGCCAATGGATTATGGAACAAGCGTTGCGAAAATGTTTTTCAAGAGCGTGAAAAATTGCTTGAACAAAAATCCTTTGCGGGTCGTTCTTCGGCAAAAAAACGCAAGAAAATCAATGCAGAGATGCAACAACTGCTTAACGAAAGTCCAAAAGATGTTGCACAAAACTCAAAAGCTCAAAAGGCAGAAGAAAAGGAAACACCTTACGGTGTTTTAGAAAAGAAAATTTTGTTTGATGAGACAGAACCTTGTTTTTCCTTCGAAGAGAACTTTGAACAAAGCGATCATCCATCCCCCTCACCGGCTCTTGATTCACCTCTCCCTTCTCCTCCACAAGAAGAAACGGAGCAAAAAAACGCCTCCCCTTTAAATGCTCCCCAAGCCGAGTTCACTCCCGCCCCTATCGCGCAAATTGTCACGGGGGGAAAAACAAAATCTGCCACCACTCTTCCCCCCAGCAATCTTCCTGCCTCCGTCCCTCCTTCTTCCAACAAAAAAACCACAACCTCAGTTGCCAAAGGGCATCGTCTTCCTGAGCATTGGCAAGCAGACATCAAGGCGGCAGTTTCAGAAGGTTTGAGTGAAAGCCAAGCCCATTGGCAAGAAAAGAAGTTTCGCGACTATTGGCAAGCCAAGGGCGGCAAAGAAGCACTCAAAGTAGACTGGCAAGCCACATGGCGCAACTGGTTTCGCCGTGAGATCGAACGGCAAGAACAGCAAAAACAGGGAGGCTCCTCATCTTTTACCTCTGAGAACAACGACACGCTTTACCGCAGTTTGATCAACTATAACGACAATTTTTGACATCACAAAAACAACGTATTTTTCAAGCAAGCGCGGGGACAAAAATGCTTCAAAACCACAACAGCATCGGACAAAATAACACAGAACAAAACAAAAGGCGGCAAAACAACAATGAAATAAGCTCTTCACACAGCAAAACGAGACAACATCGACCATTTTGCTCTCATCACAAAAGCGTTTTCCCCACGCAAGGACCCCCACAGGCACCCCCCGCATACCCCCCAATACACACCCCAACAGGACTCCAGCATGCACCACCCCCTCACAGGCATATCCACCCCACCCTTCTTGCACCCCCTTCCTCTTTTCCACCTTCCTCCTTTTCCCAAGGCGCCACTTCCCCATGCTCTTGGCAAACAAACATCAACACAGCCATTTCAGAAGGTTTGAGTGAGAGCCAAGCCCATTGGCAAGCCAAGAAGTTTCGCGACCATTGGCAAGAAAAGAGCGGCAAAGAAGCTCTCAAAGTAGACTGGCAAGCCCCATAGCACTACGGGACTTTACGATCAGATCAAACGGTGAGAACAGCAAAAACAGAGTCCTCACTTCTCACATCTTGAGAAAAACGACAATAATATCACGAATGACCATGAGCACAATTTTTGAAATCAAACAAAAACTTATCTCACAAGCCGATAGAATAGCAGAAATGCTTCTTCCCCAAGGGCACAAACGAGGCAACAATTGGATTGTAGGCAACACACGTGGTGAAGCTGGTCAAAGTTTATCGATTTGCTTGAGTGGTAGTAAAGCAGGACTTTGGTATGATTTTGCAGAAGGCACTGGAGGAGATCTTTTAGACCTTTGGTGTGAAGTCAAAGGCATTAGCCTTTCTCAAGCCTTAGAAGAAGCACGCGCGACTCTCAATCTGACACGCCCCAAACCCTTTATGGCGCCCCATCGTTCCTATCGCCGTCCACCGGTTCCTACAGGGCAGAGCCCGCAGAATCTTGTAAAAAACTATCTCCACGAAAAACGCCACATTCCTTTAGAGATTATAAAGCGTTACCGCATAGGAGAAGATGGTGAAAAAATCATTTTTCCCTTTTATAAACCCGACGGCACCCTTGCTTTAGTCAAAGAACGGCTCGCACAAGCAGGAGCAAAAACCAAACCAACAGCCTCCCAATGTGAACCGATTTTATTTGGTTGGCAAGCCCTTTACCCCACAAACCACCCCGCCACGCACACGCCCCAACAAGCAACCCAGCACGCACCTCAGCAAGCATTCCAACACACACCTCAGCAGCAGGGACCCTCAACCAACCCCACCTCTACACAGGCATCCCAAAACACCCCCTCAACCAACCCCGCCTCTACACAGGCATCCCAAAACACCCCCTCAACCAACCCCGCCTCTACACAGGCGCCCCAAAACACTGCCTCAACCAACCCCGCCTCTACACAGGCATCCCAAAACACCCCCTCAACCAACCCCGCCTCTACACACACACACCAACAGGCACCCACGCATGCGCTCCAACAGGCGCCATTCCCCATTTTTTCTTCAACAAACCGTATCATTGTTATCACTGAAGGAGAAATTGATGCACTTTCCTTAGCCGCCTATGGATATCCGGCGGTCTCTGTTCCCTTTGGAGGAGGTAGTGGAGGCAAACACAACTGGATTGAAAATGAATTTGATCATTTAGAATCTTTTGAAACGATTTTTTTAGCCACCGATATGGACAAGCCCGGAGAAGAAGCAGCCCGTGAGATTGCCAGCAGGCTTGGACGCCACCGTTGCTACCGTGTCCGTTTACCCCTTAAAGATGCCAATGACTGTTTAACCGCAGGGATTGATAAAGCCACCATAAAAGCCGCCTTTTCCTCAGCACAAAGCTTTGCACCAGAAGGTTTACGGCGCGCCTCAGACTATAAAGATCAAGTGATTGGGCTTTTTTGGCCAGAGCCTGAAAAACATCTTGGTTATACGGTTCCCTATCCTAAACTGAAGGACAAATTGCATTTCCGCCCAGCAGAATTAACGCTCTGGAGTGGTGCGAGTGGTGCAGGTAAAAGCCAATTATTATCAGACTGTATTCCCCATTGGATTGCACAAAAGAGTCGCCTTTGCTTAGCGTCTCTAGAAATGAAAGGAGAACAATCACTTCGCCGTTTAACCAAACAAACGGGCGGCTTAGAACAGCCTACAAAAGAGACAATTGAACGGATTCTTCATTTTTTAGACGAAGGGCTTATTCTTTATGAGCATGTTGGCAAATCGAGCGTAGATACCTTGCTTGAAGTCTTTGACTATTGCCGTGCGCGCTATGGCTGCGATCAATTTATCATCGACAGTTTGATGCGGCTTGGCATTGCCTCTGATGATTATGCAAGACAAGAACAAGCCGTTTATAAAATGGTTGATTGGGCTGTTTTAAACAATGTACATATTCACCTTGTAGCCCATGCCCGAAAAGGCGGTCTGGATAAAGATATCCCCAGCACAGAAGACATTAAAGGCGCCTCAGAAATTGGTGCCAATGCCTTTAACATTATCACCATTTGGCGCAATCGACCGTTAGAAGACAAAATCTTTGCCGCTTCTCTCGCACAAGAAAAAGCAGATTTAGCCAAACGCCCTGGCGTCATTATGAATATTGCCAAACAACGTTCTGGTGATTTTGAAGGCAAAATAGGGCTTTGGTTTGATCCCCAAACCTACCGCTATCGCTGTTCTTTTGAACAATCATTCCCTCGACGTTATCTGTAATACCCCATAAACCCCACTCTCTTTAAAAACGCCTCCGCCTTCAAACGCGCACGCCTTGCTCCCACAGAAACAACAGGAAGGATAAATCCACAAATGATGAAAAACACCCAATCCTTCGCAAACCAAAGCCAGCTCAACCCTAGATTCTCTGCTCCCAGACGGAAACAAAAAAAGGTCGCTCCAACAACGGCGCAAAACACCACCCCCTTCAATAACCACAAACAACGCGTCACCACCCCATCTCGCCGCCCCCTCATATGCAAAATCAAGAACCACTCCAACAGTGCAGCAAACACGATCCCCATCAAGGACAGGAGTCCCCATGGTATGTCCATACTCTCCATCCCCAAAAGAGCTAAAAAAAGGACGACTCCTAAAACGCCGTAAAACAGCACTTCCTTCAAAAAGAGGGAAACACCAAAAATACAATAAAACGCCGCCCGCCACCACGGAATATCGAAGCGCTTGGAAACCTTATAAGTACCAATAACGACAACAATAAAAAGGTAGGAAAACACCAACAACAGCAAAAAAAAACAAATCGTTCGACATCAAATACCCCTCACAGCAAGCCCATTAAAGATCACACCCATAAGACAAAAAAACACCCCCTACTTTAAGAACCAAGCCCATAGAACACGCGCACGCCTTACACCCTGATAAATCAAAGGAAAAAGAAATCCAACAATAAAGGAAAACATCCCATCATTCGAGAACCAAAGCCAGCTCAACCCTAGATTCTCTGCTCCCAGACGGGTAAAAAAAAGGATTAGTGCCAAAATGCAGCAAAACAGCACAAAATTCAAAGCACGCAACAACCTCTGTAACACCGTATCACCTTGCTCGCGTATAAAGAACCCCAAGAGCACTTTCAACAATACAGTCAAGAGCAATCCCTTTAAGAATACCGCCCTTATGCTATCCATATCTCTGACACCCACAGCAGCAAACCACAGGATAAAGCCCATCATGCAACAAAACATAACTGCTTTTAAGAACACTTGCCAAGCAACAGGCATACTCTTGACGCCCAGATGCACCAAACCAAGGACAGTTGCAAAAATGCAAGAAAACACCGCCCCCTTCAAGAGCAGCTCCCCGTCAACAGCGCGCCTGCCCACGCCCACATAAATAAAACCAAGGTAGGTGGCAAGGGCGCCATAAAGCACCACCCATCTCCAAAACATCCACCCTGTAACAGAGCGACGCTTTGCTCCCTTATAAATAAAAACCAAGGCTAGAGCAAAAAAGCAGAAAAACCAAGGCAACAGCCAAAACATCACATCGTTCGACATCAAATACCCCTCACAGAAAGAACATCAAAGACCATGCCCGTGGAAAAGAAAAATGCTCATTTTTTTAAGCACCATCCCAACAGTACACGCACTCACCGTACCCCCTCCAAAACAAAAAAGGAACAAATCCAACACTGCTCACAAACACCCCATTGTTCAAGAACCAATGCGTGCTCCAGCCCATATGCTTTACTCCCACATGTGCCAACCCAACAACAGCTCCAACAACGCCACCAAACACCAGCCCCTTAAAAAACATGTCCCATGCAACCACCATACACCCCGCACCCTCATAAGCAAAACCAAAGACCATGCCCAAAATGCAGCAAAAGATCAATCCTTTACAAAGAATGAAAGCCTAAACCCAAGACGCTTTGCCCCTAGACAAATAAGCCCAAGGATAAGACCAAAGACAACGCCAAAAAGAATGTTAAAAACCCACTTGTTTGAAAACCACACCTGAGCCAAACCAAAATGCTCAGCTTTCGCATAAACAAAATCAGAGGTCACGCCAACAAAGAATGCAAGCACCCCACCCTTAAAAAAGTCCTTCCTTGTAAACCCGAAAAACCTTATTCCCACATAAATAGAAACAAAGGCGAGCGCCAAAGGGCAGAAAAACCCCAACCACTGCCAAAACATCAAATCGTTCGACATCAAATACCCCTCACAGAAAGAACATCAAAGACCACGCCCGTGGGAAAGAAAAATGCTCATTTTTTTAAGCACCCCAACAGTACACGCATACACCGTACCCCCTCCAGAGCAAAAAAAGGAACAAGTCCAATAGTGCCCGCAAACACCCCATTGTTCAAGAACCAATGCGTGCTCCAGCCCATATGCTTTACTCCCACATGTGCCAACCCAACGACAGTGCCAATAATGCAAGCAAACACCACCCACTTGAAGCACCACACCCCACGCGATATCCATTTACCCCGCACCCTCATAAGCAAAACCAAGGACAGCGCCAGCAATGCAACAAACACCGCTCCTATCACTAAAAATTCCCATGATATATCAAAACGCTTCGCTCCCTTATAAGCAAAGCCAAGAACCACTACAGCAATGGTGCAAAACACCACAGCCTTCAAAAACACGCCCCACGATACAGTCCTACGGTCTGCTCCCACAACAATAAAACAAAGGGTCGCTCCAGCAATGCAAGAAATCTCCACCCCCTGCCAAAACACCTCCCACGTCATAACCGGTCGCCCCGCATCTTCATAAGCAAAACCAAGGACCATGCCAACAACGCAGAAAAATGCCAGCCCCTTCAAAAACATGTCCCGCGCAACCACCATACGCCCCGCTCCTTCATCAATAAAAATCAGAGACCATGCCAAAAATGCAGCAAAAGATCAATCCTTTTCAAAGAATGAAATCCTAAACCCAAGACGCCTTGCCCCTCTATAAATAAGAGCAAGGACAAAGCCCAAAAGGACATAAAACACCCACTTGTTTGAAAACCACACCTGAGCCAAACCAAAATGCTCAGCTTGCTTATAAACAAAATCAGAGACAGCAGCCAAAATGAAGCTCAACAACACCATCTTGAGGAACAAACCCTTCGTTACACCACGCCGCTGCATTACTTCATAACCCAACATAAGGAAAATACCGGGAATGCCATAAAACGCCACAGCTCGTAAAAATACGCCCCACGTCATCCCCAACGCCTTCATTTCCACATAAACAGCCACAGAGACATAGGCCACAATACAGCTAAACACCAATCCCTTCAGAGACAAAAGCCCGCGCGCCATCACTCACCTCCCCCATCAAGTCATTCAAGGAAAATCCACCATGCGACAAAACACCTCTCTTTTCAAGAGCCAAATCCATGGGGCTCCCACACACAAGCGCAACAGTCCAAGTCACCCCCAAGAGCGCATACCCACACGGCACACTCCAACACATGTCTTCCTCTCATCCCTCTCTTTTGCCTAGAGCAAGCAACATTTTTTAAAAACGAGAAGCAAAATTAAAATTTTTAAGGAGATGCTATGACCCATAAGCAGAAAAAAAATACGCAAACCTGCCCGCTTGAACATCAAGATCAAGGAAAGCACATTGGTCATTTAAAGACGCAAGAAATCCCTGTTGAAACAAGTAATCCTTATTTTAAACCCAATCATCGAGAAAGTTCCAGCAATCCGCGCACCATCAATGCCATTGCCAATGCACAAAGCCATCCCATTGCCCTTTTATATGCGAAAGGACATCTCAGCAAAGCCCAATATAAAGCAGCAGAACGTTTTTATTTTTACTGGCGTCAAAGCCAAGCCGATCTCCACATGAGCCTTGACTACACCCGTGAAAAGGTTTCCTGTAGCCAAGGGTACACACACCCTATTGAACGTCAAATAGAAGCATCCAATCATTTAAGAACAATCAAAGTTCAACTGGGTATTCTTGGCTATTCACTGCTTGAACGCGTTATCGGCTATGGACAAGCGATAAAAGAATTAAGTTCTTCAAAACGCAAACAAAACTCTCTTGCCGATCATTTACGAGATTGTTTAGACTTGCTCGCATTTCATTGGGGATATGCAAACCATAAACATTTTGAATAATCCCCTCCTCGCCATTTTAAGCGGCCTCCCATGTTGCCCCGCCCCCTCTAAAGCCCTTCCCACACACACGGGCTCAAGCATTGAGCAGCTCTCGCCCCCATTTCCATTACCTTGCCCCCCCACCCAAAAGGACAATACTTCACCCCCCTCACATACTTAAGATACACCCTACACTCTTAAAAACAAAAAGCCTTCCCCCATATCAATCCTATAATCATGAGGGGCTCTTAATTCGTTTTTGATTGAAGAATATTATCAAGATGCATGCATGCATCATAATATTTTTAAATATAGTTTAATTAATATCGAGTCTTAAAATAAATATTCAATTGAAAAAAGTATTAAGTTTTAATGCAAAATGACAAAATTTTTTTGTAAAAAGTATTTTTTATATTGCTATTTTTTCAATTCTCTGCTAATTATAATGTGGTAGGTTATTTAAGTATGATTTTTTTGTATTAGTACGGCCTTTTGAATTTATTCTTTTTTGACACGTCCTGCGAGTCAATGTTAAAATTCTCCTGCTTTTTGGTCCTCTGATTGCGACGGAGGACTTTTTTTTATGACTGTACTTTTTTATAACTGTATTGTCTTAAATCACTTCCTTATGAGCTTTGTGATATTCCTCCATAAGGTTTACCCGCAAAATAGATCATTCTTTTGTCAAATTGACTTGCGTTCCATTCTTAAAGAACAAAGATTCTTAACTCAATCTGATTTACAAACAGCTTGGATACACTTCCCTCTTGGTTTGCCATTCCCTCTTGGCTTCTATTCAGGGTTTTCCGCTAAACTCAAGGCGCAACAGAAGCTTGCTCTGTCTCAAAAATTCACCACGCCCTTAAAAAAACACTTAAAACATATCCAAGGAAGCTTGCTTCATATCACCAAACCTCAAATGACCGTGTTTTACGGCATAACAGAATGACTTAACTATTGGATAACTTTCTTTATCGCCCCCCAACAGGTTGATGTATCACGACAACATATTGATTTATAATCATATCCCGTTATCCATATAAAATTAAGAGACGCAGATATCATAGGGATTCTCTCATTTTAAATTTATTTCATGTTGCATCAATCAACACCTTGTCTTTTCCACATTACAAACATGAGAAACATATGAAATAACGCACTTCAAAGATTTCAAAGATAAAGAATCAAAATGCCTCTTATGAACACGCTCAAGAGCCAAAGGCTGTCATCATATGAGACGCGAATAGTATAATAGTATACTGGCTTTTCCTTATGAGAATTTAAAGAAGGACTTATCCACTTCGCAAGAGATTTCTCTATTATCAGATTTACCAATATCCCCAATCACCAATATAATTGTGATGATAAGATAACATAATGTTTTTAAACAAGTAGGTAAGTGTGCAACACAAATATATTCTATTTAGAACATTCTGTTTTACGTGAGTCGCGTAACCTCCCATTAAAAAACAAAATCCCCCATTAAAAACAAAATCCCTATAAGAAAAAATCTAAAGCGTGAGAATAAAAACATGAGACAAGTGTGATTCCATTCAGATATTGCTCTTTAACCGTCAAACCGAATAAAAATAGATCCGGAAAATATGTTAATCTTCCTACCTTAAGAGATAAACTAAGAATATAGACAACATCTCTCCTAACATTCCCCTTTTTCTAGCATCGCGTAAGAATCAAAAGTTATACAGCTTATTTTGTCATATTATAAAGCACTGTTTTTTTAAGGCGGTGTTGAAGCAGTTAAAACGATTGAAGTGTTTAGCCAACGCCATCGCCATTAGCAAAGCTAAAAAAACAAACTGTTGAAAAGCCGTGCATATCTTGTGTAAACACAAAAAAAACAAGAAAAAGGCACAAAAATATCTCAATTTTTATAAAAATACTCAGCGTCTTTTACGATTGTATTGACGAACAACCCTTATCACATAATCATCTTAAATATTGAGAATAAAGAATGAATAGCCCTCGCAAATACAGCAACCTATCAATATAAAATATAAAAACAAATCTTTTGGTTATCTCTGTTTCTTATGGAATATGCCTTTCCCTATGGATGCACTTTAGCCTCCAAAGAGTGCATTCAATCCATGGAAAGGATGCACTCCAGCCCTCAAAAGAGTGCATCCTTCCCCTCAACGGATACCGCCAAACCCTCATAAAGGCAGTATCCAATCTATAAGAGGATGCACTCTAGCCCTCAAAAGAGTGCATCCTTCCCCTCAACGGAGACCGCCTCAACCCTCATGAGGCAGTATCCAATCTATAAGAGGATGCACTCAACCCCTCAAAAGAGTGCATCCTTCCCCTCAACGGATACCGCCAAACCCTCATAAAGGCAGTATCCAATCTATAAGAGGATGCACTCTAGCCCTCAAAAGAGTGCATCCTTCCCCTCAACGGAGACCGCCTCAACCCTCATGAGGCAGTATCCAATCTATAAGAGGATGCACTCAACCCCTCAAAAGAGTGCATCCTTCCCCTCAACGGAGACCGCCTCAACCCTCATGAGGCAGTATCCAATCTATAAGAGGATGCACTCAACCCCTCAAAAGAGTGCATCCTTCCCCTCAACGGATACCGCCAAACCCTCATAAAGGCAGTATCCAATCTATAAGAGGATGCACTCTAGCCCTCAAAAGAGTGCATCCTTCCCCTCAACGGATACCGCCAAACCCTCATGAAGCAGTATCCAATCCATGGAAAAGATGCACTCCGCCTTCAATAGAGTGAATCCTTCCCTTCAAGGGTTTTACTCAAATTTCATCGCATCTCATTTTTATGAACCCTCATTTTTATGAATCCTTGGTCAAAGGCACAAAAAGAAGTTTGCTAGCAACTATTGTATCACCCACCTTATGGGATTCCACTTCTCTACAGAGCTTTCAAACTTTTTTACGCCTTCATAAAATCAAATCTGAAAGAATTCATTAAGGCAATTAAGGGTAAATTTTGTCAATTTGTAGGCAAAGTTTATTCTTTTTTGTGATTGTTGTATTTTTACTATAGTTATTTAAATCGAATTTATATATGATACGTATCGATATTTATTTATCGAAATAAATATAGGAGAAAAACTATGAATATCAGATATTTTTTCATAGCTGGGGCTATTACAAGTGGTTTAGCTCTCGCGATTCAAAAATCTGATCGTATAGTCAATAAACAACCCTCTCCTATTGTTGCTCCTTATACTATTGAGAAAACAAATTTACATTTTGTTAAACAAGTAATGGACACATCGGATACATTGAATATACTGAGAATCAGTAATAGAAGCGCATCAGAACAAGCATCAATCGACGATATATACGATAAAGCAGAAAATTTATTGAATGCAATAGCTGGTTTTTTAGGATCACTTATTATATATTTCGTACAACTTGTTGCTACTAGAATATAAGATACAAAAAGTTCTTAAAGTAAGGTTATATACATTTTGTATATATTGTAAAATTTAAATAAAAAGGCCCTTTATAAAATGGGGCCTTTTTTAGTTTAATTTTTCCTCTGTTTTAGTTTAGTTTTTATTGTGTTTTTATTTTTATTGGCCAAATATCATCGCCTTCAAAAGTGCCATTTTTACTTGTCTCACATCTCAAATGACAAAGGCTCTACCCCCTAGCTTCCCTCCCATAGCGCTTTCGTTAATAAGGGTCCGCAATCTTCTTGTTCTTCCCAAAAATTCTTCTGTTTTCAAGAAAATGACCATGCATCTCCTCTGTCATCGGATTGGTTTACAGATCTCCATGAAGCAGACTGAAAAACACAAAAACACCATAACTTTTTATATCAATATCACCATACTGAAACACTGTTGAAGCTTAACAAGCGCTGCTTCATTGGCAAGGACTTCTTAAAAAGACAAAAAATACCTCAAAGGCAAAAGAGCTTAACACTGCTCAAAAATGCCATTTTTTGCCTTCCTCTCACCTCAAATGACAAAGGCTCTACCCCCTAGCTTCCCTCCCATAGCACTTTAGTCAATAGAGCTTCCCCTCATACCGCTTAAATAAGGCGCTTGAATAAGCAATGATTTATGAGCATTTTCTAACAAAAAAGAGACCGCCTTTAAGAAGAGAGTAGAATTTATAATTGATTTTTCTCCTCTATTCTTGAGAATAAAGCCATTTTCAGTCTATTTTTTAAAATCTTGGCTATTATTCTTGATTTTTCGAGCACTTTATTTTGCTCTGGTATGAAAGGTGTGAAAGCGCCTCAATCATGGCGCTTTTCTTCTTTCAAATAAGGGTACTTTTCTTCAACAGGAGAATAAACTAATCAATTTTTATATCCATAAATGCGATTTTACCATCTTTAATATAAGTAATATCAGGAGCATGTTTTACCCCCTCTGCTTCAAACACGAACTGTTCATCACTCACCCCTTCAAACCCTTGTTCCCTTAATTCTTGTTTTTTCTTCTCGACTATTTTTTTATGAAAATCTCGTTTTTGATTACACGTATTAGGGGATCTCACTCTGAAAAGCTGATAGTCCATGGCTATGGACCACTTCTCAGCAACCCGTTCCAGTAGATCGTAACTGAACTTTCCTTCCTTTTTCACTTCTTGAGCGATCACCATCGCGCGTTCCAAATGGACTTTTTCAATGGTTTCATCAAAGCCAAGCTTCTCCCCTGCCGTAAAACTTTCATCATAAGAAGCTAAAGTCTCAACATCGCCCAGCAAGGCAAGAGCAGCAAGATGCAGCAAAGCATAAGGTGCAAACTCTACGTCTCCATCCGTTGCCCAAGATAAAGAGTCTTTTTCCCAAGGGGGAATACCATATTGAGAGCGAAACATTTCATGCAAAGAATCATCTTCCATTGTCCATTTTAAAGTTGTATCGAGTGCTTTCTTTAAACGCTGGACGCTCACTTTTTCTTCAAAAATTTCCAATCCATTGGGTACAAAATTCATAAATACTGTTGGCAAAACCCCAGAATTATGAGGATTAATCGTCTGACAAGCCGCCGCAAAAATACCGCTCATAATTAAAAGTCCGCGATCAAAAGGCGAAAACTCTTCCACTCGTTTCTCGTTATAAAGAAACTGCACTTCGCGATCTGGTAAAAAGAGGGTTGCCAAATAATCTCCCTTTCCCTCGATTTCCACCGACCATCCCAAGCTTTTTAAAAGCCCTGTTGCACTTTCTATCGTGAGAATTTCATCATCATCATAATCGGCAGAGAACTCTTTTTCCTTTAGTTGCAAACGCCTCTCCTGCACCACGGCTTCATCTTTCCAAAACTGCTGCGTTGCAAGATCATTTTCTTGAAGCACTCTTTCCAGCTCGCCTTTCACTTGGAAATTCATTTTCATCCGTTTAAAGACAGAGGTATAAAGAGCTAAAACAAGCATGATAATGATCATGCAAATAACAATAAATACCCAAAACAGGGGATCTAATAGAAATACGGCTATAGGATCACTGTTCATTTTTCCCCTCTCAGTCTTTACAAAGCCCGTGCGACAGAGAGCTTATGTGCTCTCGCACCGAGATTGCTTCTTCTAGTTTCTGAATATTTTTTCGCAACTCACCCGTCACTTTGGTGCGAAGCCGTAACATCACCGGAATCAAGAAAAGTGCACAAACCGTTATGATGTCCGTTGTTTTAAAGAGAACGGCATGCACAACATATTGCCACCCTGTCAGCTGCCAATTTAATACACCTGGTATTTCTAGAACCATTCTCCAGATGATAATGAGAACCGCAATAGCAAAGATAATTTTATAATCCTTTGCTGAGAGCAACACTTTCTGGAGCGAAAAAGAATGCGCTCCTTTATGCGTTTCTTGCTCTGATGTCCAATTTTGCTCCTTCATGTATTCCCCTCTCACTCTTTGAAAAGACCCGTGTGACAGAGAGCTTATTTGCTATCACACAGAGATTCCCTCTTCTCGTTTCTGGATCTTTTTTTCCAATTTACGCATTATGATGATGCAAAACCCAAATATCACCGAAATCAAGAAAAGTACACAGACCATTATGGATTGCGTCATAATAAAAATAATAATATTCCTGCTACCTTGCTACCCTCTTACCTTCCTCACATTGCAAACAATAAAGATTTTCAAACCACGCCAATCTATAAACAATAGTCACAATTCAGCTTTTTCTTCCTAAAAATTCTCCTATTTTCAAGAAAATGACCCTGCATCCCCACCTTCAATAGGATTCATTTCAAAGCTTGAATGAACAAGGCTCCTAAAAATACGAAAACAACCCATATACCGCGCGCCCCTACGAGCAAAACCGTTCCTTCCTCACGCCTCAAACGATAAAGTAAGTCCCAAGCGCTCACTCTAGGCTCTAAACCCCACGGGCTCTTATTCCCTTTAATCAACACTGATCCATAATCGGCTTTTCTTCCACTCAATGCCACCCAACACTGCTCCTTTAAAGCAATGTTTACGGACAACCCATAAAGAGCACCAAACCATCTCAGAGGCAAAATGGTATAGAGAGCAATCCCTATAAAGGCTGAATCTCTCATAATTTCTTCATTATTTTTTCCCTCTCATGACTTCTCAAGCGCTGTATCCTGTTCTTGCAAGACGTTTTTCAGTTCTTTTCTTAAACAGCGATACGTTCTCACCTGCTTAAAGACACCATAATAAAGTTCCAAAATCATCATGGGAATAACAGCAACCCACACTGTCACGAACATAAGCACGAGAACAAATATCATGACAAGAATATCGTCCATTTTCCAGTTCACACTTTCTTTATATCGATCCTTTTGATCGGTTATTTTACCCCGTTGCTGGTTTATTTCTTTCAATTTTTGAGTATTTTTTCTCAACAAAAGCCACAATGTTATGCAGAGTATCAACATAACTGGGAACAAGACCCAAACACACACTGTAATAATTTGCCAAAACGTACACAAAGAGAGAAAAAGGGGTGTATCCTGCCACCCTGTCAAGTTCTCTTTGCTGCCTAAGGATGGGAGAAAGAAAATCCTGTTCCACAATTCAAGAGAGAAAAAGCTGTACTCTTTTCTATCCAAGGATGAGAGAGAGAGAATCCTGTTCCACAGCTCAAGAAAGAAAATCCTGTTCCACAACTCAATAATGAGCGAGAGGAAACAAATGACAACATACTCTTGCACAGAAAAATAATCTTTCTCGAAAAAATGGCGCAGTCCATTATAAAATGCTGAATTTTTCCCCTTCATTGCTCTTCCTTTTTATGAAAAACGCATTTTTTATCTCATGCCCGCTCTTTTAAGAACCACGAAAAGTGCGATGCATGGCGCTTCCCTTGTTTTCAACAAAAAACCCCAATTTTCTAAAAGCGTGGTTGCTCTTCCCAATGATTAAGAGCATCTTCCTCATTACAAACCTGATAGGCTTCTTTATCCTCTTTGCCTGATGATTTTCCAACCATCCCCTCTTCTTGTGTCACGAGAGCTTCTAAACGTTGCCTCTCCCCCCTCACAATAGCGACAAAAGCGCTTTATAGCTAGGCAAGCGCCTTATCGTTCTCTTTTCTTATGCGTTTTAATTCCCGTTTCACTCTACAATACGTTCTCACGCGCTTGAAAACAAAATAATAAAATTCCAAAATGATCATGACAACACCCGCAGGAAAAAAGATTTCTAGCAGAAATATCAACCAAAGGTATGCGATAAAAAAACTGCTTATTTTTTCTCTATCCTTTTTTACTGGATTATTTTGTTGATCGGTTGTGTGACCCCGTTGCTGGATAGCCTCTTCTAACTGCTGAATCTTTTTTTTCAACAAATACGTTAAGATGAGATAAAGCACCAATAAAACAGGTATCAAGGCAACAACACACACCATGATGACTTCACGCAGCACAAAAAGCGCCAAAAGAGTGCTATCCTGTGATACACTCAACGTCCACTTGGATTCTAATGGGATCAAAAGAGCTTTATAACCTATCCCAATAAGGATAGAAATAAGACAAATAATAATATGATCTTTATAAGAACGAAATGATTTTCCAAAAACAAGAGAGCACCGTTTGTTATAAAATGTGGAATTTTCCCCCTTCATTTGCTCTTCCCTTTTATGCAACTGTTTGTCCCTGACTTTATAAAGACACGAATAACCTCTCAAGAACAATTGCATCCATTATCGTCAAACAGAACACCCCAGAGAACACTCGTATCGCATATTTATGTTGCCAATACTTTTGCCAATTCACGTGCTTGTTTTAAAGAAACATCTCTCAACACTTGCAAACCAACACGCATCACCCCCATTTCATGAACAGCCCCCATGAAGGGGATAACAATAGTGCCCCCATGAATATATCCCCTTACTATAAACTCTATCACCACCATTATTTCAATAAAAAATGTAATCCGGCACCATTCATATACGCCCCCTGTGGCCTCTACAATAGCCTTACCCTCCCCTTGCGACAAGCCACGCCATAACTCGTTCCTCAACACGGACAACCCCCATTAGCCTAAGGCTCCTACAACAAACCCACCCCTGCCCCAAAAACAGGCATATCTAGCTTCTACGATAGTCTTTATCCCTTGAAAAGACAGAAGCATTTTTATTCTTTTCTCAATTGTTTTCCGCCCACTTAAGACATAAAAAAAGGAACTTCCATTGATTTGCAAATGATCGCGCAATAAGAACATTTGAAATGAGAAAATCTTACAACTTTCTTATTTCAATTAAAAAGGCTCAATGATCATTATAAATCAAAATATGACGATACATTCCATTTTTCATTAGAGTTCTTGCAAGCCAATAGCTCAGAATATATTCATAAAAGCGCTTCTAAGACACGAGACAGCCGCGATTCTTGAGATCAAGCATTTTAATATTAATGAAAGCACTAACATTCTCTTACAAGTTTGAGGTGTTGTTTTGTCAACAATCTTGTTAGCATGGACTGATTCTATGATGATGCGATATCATCACAATTGCTCTTTATGGACAGCATAATGATACGCGCCATTTTACTCACAATTCTTTATAAGCCTTGCGTTATAGGCTTGTGGGGAAAAGATAAAGGAGAATCCTGTTGAATATAGCAATTATTTTGGGGTCTGTGCGTCAACCTTCCTTAACAAGAACTTTAGCCAATTATTTAGCCGATTGCCTCATAAAGCGGGGTGCATCACTTCATTGGGTTGATTTGCGTGAACAGCCCTTGCCGATGACAGATCCAGATTATCATCAGCAGGTTGAGGCTAATCCAAGTGCTGCGGTTCGTAAGTTTGTAAAAACCATTGCAGCGGCTGATGGCGTTATTCTAGCAAGCCCCGTTTATCAAGGGTCTTATTCGGGTGTTTTAAAAAATGCTCTTGATAATTTGAGCTATAATGCCTTTTTAAATAAACCTGTTGGGCTTATCTCTCATGGAAGTACCGCCAAAAAATGCGCACAACCGTGTGAACATTTATTGCCGTTGGTGCGCACGCTTTATGGCTATGCACTCCAATGTCAAATCGCCTCTTCCAACGAAGATTTTTCCTCAGATGATGAAGGTCGTACTTGGAAAGTTATAAGTGAAGAGGTACAAACACGTTGTGAAAGACTTGCTGATGAAATGTACACATTTTTAAAGCAAAGAGGTGGGATTTAAAGCAATAAGGGAGGGGGCATGAAAAAAAAGGATGCGCACTATCGTTATTTAGTGGTAGGGGGCACAGGGATGCTTGCCCCTTTGTATCAATCACTAGAGCCGCAAGAAGTGATTATTGCTGCACGCTTTCTTTCCCATAAAGTCCAGCTTGAGGCATTGCAAAAACAGCATATGTGTGTGCCATTGGATTATGATTGTGCGGCATCAAAGGCGCAATTTTTAGAAGCTGTGAAGCAATGGCATGATCTAAAATATTGCATATTATGGATTCATTCGCCCGCCTATGCATTTTCTTGCGCATTAATTGAGCAGTTGGCTCTTTTGCCTAAACCGCCATGTATTCTTCATATTTTTGGTTCCAACACGCATGATCAAATGATCCTCGAGTGCGCGCGCAAAAACAAGGTTGATTTTATCCCCATTCAATTAGGACAAAAAACAACGTCAAAAGGTTTACGATGGCTAACACATCAGGAGATAAGCCAACAGGTACTGGATGCCATAAAAAACCATATGAATAAACAAAACTTATGATCAATACCTCTTGCCATGCAAAGAAGCCGAGCCCCCTCAATCTCTATCCATACCCGAACGCCCTCTTAAATAACTCATACTCTCTTACATCATAGGCTTTGAGAACGAACAATCCCCCTCCTTTACGCCTCTAAACAGCATCCTTATATCAACAGCTTCAGAACCAAACTTTTTTCCTCCTCACACGGGCTTATCCCCCTCTCACAACCATCACGGCTCTTGACCAACCACACGCCCTATTACAGTTCCACGTTTTTACGATTTTGCAAATTCACAGAAAACAACAAACTTCCGATCAACTGCCCCATTAAAGCCTATTACAAGCCTATACAAGCCTATTCATTGCCAACAGCCCTTTTCCCCCAACGCCCTCCATTCCCCCATTCCAATTTTGACGCATTGCACAATCCAACCTTTACGCCTCCATTGGCACCTTTTCTCCCCAACCGCCCCACAACCATCACAGCCCTTGACCAACCACACACACCATTTTACAGTTACACGTTTTTACGATTTTGCAAATTCACAGAAAATAACAACACTTCCGATAAACAGCCCCATTAAAGCCTATCATCAGCCTATTCATTGCCAACAGCCCTTTTCCCCCAACGCCCTCCATTCCCCCATTCCAATTTTGACGCATTGCACAATCCAACCTTTACGCCTCCATTGGTACCTTTTCTCCCCAACCGCCCCACAACCGTCACGGCTCTTGACCAACCACACGCCCTATTACAGTTTCACGTTTT
Source organism: Bartonella sp. AA81SXKL (assembly GCF_042196945.1). Lineage (NCBI taxonomy): Bacteria > Pseudomonadati > Pseudomonadota > Alphaproteobacteria > Hyphomicrobiales > Bartonellaceae > Bartonella > Bartonella sp. AA81SXKL. Next base: position 27,102 of record NZ_JBHIRH010000001.1, read on the forward strand.
TACGATTTTGCAAATTCACAGAAAATAACAAAACTTCCGATCAACAGCCCCATTAAAGCCTATCACCAGCCTATTACAAACCTATCACCAGCCTATTCATTGCCATCAACCCTTTTCCCCCAGAGATCAGCGTAAAATGAGAAAAACAATCGATGCCCTCCTCCCACGTCATGAAGCAATGGCATGATCTAAAACTCACACCTCCCCCATGACACGAGCACTACATGCGCTTTTTCAGCGCTGCATTTAATTGCCGCGTAACCTTGTAATACGATATCAAACGCTTGATAAAAGAAATATACAGTGCCACAATGGGTATTGTTAAGAAAAAATCAAAAACACCCCCCAGCAGAATGATCAAAATCAGCGTGTAAGCTGCCGCCATTGCGTAATGCATTTTATTCCCTTCTCTTTATAAATTGATTGATTGGGTTGCTTCAGTCACTTCTTCCAATTGCTGAATCTTCTTTTTCAATCGATGAGTTAAAATTTCACGAAGGATCACAACAACAGGGATCGTTGCAAAAATACATACCGATAAAAAAAACCAGAAAAGCAAGAGAATGGCAAAATATTCAAATCTGCTCTCATCTATCTCATCTATCCCTTTAAAGAAAATCACATAGACATAAGCTTTGAAAAATATAATGATGAAAGAGAGGCATGCGTGGAGGATATAATCTTTGCGTGAAAAAGCGAGCCATTTTTTTAACGAATAGGAACTTATCTTTGTTTCTAGTGCTAAGTTTTGCGGCACTCTCTCTTTCCCTTTTCCGCTTTTTTCAAAGAAACAAAAACGCTGTGGATGTTCTTTCATCAAACGTCTTTGTTTTTTCACTCTGTAATAGAGCCTCAAACGCTTTATTAAAGAATAATAAGGCGCCACAATAATCATATTCACAAAAATGGCAAAAACTGTAACTGCATTTAGAAGAAAACATCCAATCGGCAGAAACAAAACAAAAACCGCGGCCTCACTCCTCATGCGTATAACCTCATTGATTAATCTCTTGCTGCTTTATTTTTTCTTTTAGTTTTTTCTTTATTTTTTCCAATTTACGCTCTTTAAAACGACAAATGCCCCACAAAATAGGAAGGGGTGTGAGAAGACAAAACCAAATCAACACTGGTAAGAGAAAAATAAGAGAACCAATTCCTTCCCATCTTGTCCATTGCAACGGCTGTACCAGAGACTTTGCACCCGCAGGAACTTCTAAAGCCATCATGATAAGGCATGTACAAAACATGATGAAAAAGCGGTGCCCTATTATTTTACACCGTCCCACCCCTTTGCGCCTTTCCACTGAAGACACCATAAATTTTCTAAATGAAAAGAAAGACTCTTCAAATGTTGCTTTTTTCTCCTGCATTGTTCCCCTCTGCTTTTACGCTTCGCGCTTTTTACGCATTATTTTTAGGTTTAAGCTCTTTTTAACTTATCTAAACTCTTTATTTTTCTCAATAAATTTTTTCATCAATCCTAATTTCTACATCCATATATTCTAACTCCCCATCCTTTATGTAAAGAATATGAGGACGATAGTTTTTTCCATCAACCTCACAAATCGCGTCCTTTTCGTAAACAAAATATCCCTGTTGCCTTAATTCTTGTCTTTTTTCCTCGATCAAATTTTCATAAGAATCTCTTCTTCTATTGCACAAATTGGGATCTGTAGCTCTAAAACATTCATAGCTTTCCACCTCCATGGAAAAATCCTTTGCCGCCTGTTGAAGCAAATCGTAACTGGGTTGCTTTGTCTTTTCTACCGCCTGAGCAATCACCATTGCGCGTTCCAGATGCTCTTCTTCGATGCTTGTTTCAAAGCCCAGCTTCTCACCTTCCATAAAGCTTTTGTGATAAGAGTGTAAATTTTCAACATCGCCCATCAAAGCCAGAGCTGCAAGATAACGCAGGGAATAAGAAGCCAACCGAGGGACCACCGTTTTGTTTTCCCAAGGCAAGATTCTATATTGAGAGTGAAGCATCTTGCCAAGATCAACCTCAGTCATTGCCTTTTCTAAAGCCTTCTCGAGTGCACGACGTAAACATCCAACGCTTACCTTTTCTTCAAAAATTTCCAACCCCTTCACATCAAAACTCAATTCAAGAGCAATCAAACCTCCAGAATTATAAGGGTCTATTGTTTGGCAAGCCGCCGCATGGATACCAGAAACCACCGCAATTGCACAATCAAATCGCGGATACCCCTTCTCAGCATTATAAAGAAACTGCACTTCACGATCTGGTAAATAATAGGTGGCCAAATGATCTCCTTTTCCCTCAATTTCCACCTTCCACCCCAAACTCTTTAAAAGCGCCGTTGCACTTTCCATCGTTAAGATTTCCTCATCAGAAAGAGAAAACTCTTTTTCCTCAGATAACAGCTTAATCATCGGCGTTGCTCCACTAGACGGCTCAAAAGCGACAGGTTGTTCAAGCACGCGGCTTAATTCTTTTGTCACTTGGCAATACAGTCTCACCCGCTTGAAAGTAGAGTAATACAATGCCCAAATAAACATCACGACCACGGCAGAAAGCAGCGTGAAAAGCGTCAAGCCCACACCCCACGAGAGTACAACAATAATATCCATCATTTTAATATCTATCATTTTCTCCGCCCCTTCATGCGCTGTTTTGTTGAGAAGCGGTTTTTCTCCGCTTCCAGATTGCTTGCTCCAACATATCGACCTTTTCTTTCAACAGAACCGTGAAAATGATACGAACCACAAAGGCAACAGGGATGAACAAAAAAATAAACCATGATATAAGCCACATGATTAACGAGAGAGCTGCCACGACATCCCCTTCCCACTCCGCCAACTTCCACCCAAGCAACATGGGTACGAAGCGAAGAGCCGTTCTTAAAGCTGCCACAATGAAAGCAATACAAAAGATGACTTTATAATTTTTGCGTGTCAGAAACGCTTCTTCAAGCGCAAAAGACCGTAATTCTTCATCCAATGGTGCATTTTTTCCATTGCCCCTCATTTTTTACCCCTCATTTGTCTCAATTTCTAAGCCATTTTCATGAACCGAAGCTTTCGTCCTCACAATGAATGAGGGTTCAATCAATATCAAGCGCTTGTATCCCTCATCTTTTATCTTGTATCCCTCATCTTTTATAAAGACAATATCAAGGGTGCATTTTTTCCATCACCTTCAAACATCGTACGAATAGAAACTCTCCTACAATGCATGAGAATATATAAAGACCAGTATTCATTTTCTGCCCGCCCTTCACACGCTGTTTTGTTGGTAAGCCGTTTTTCTTCGCTTCCAGAGTGCTTGATCCAACTGCTCGATCTTTTTTTTCAACAAACGTGTAAAAATGATACGAACCACAAAGGCAACAGGAATGAGTACAAAAAGAAGCGCTGATATAAAAACCAATATTAATGTTAAAATGAACAGGATATAATTCCACCACCCTGTCAAATCCCACTTAAAAAACATAAAGAATGCCATTATAAAAGCTGACACAATGAAAGCAATACAAAAGATGACTTTATAATTTTTGCGTGTCAGAAACGCTTCTTCCAGCGAAAAAGACCGTGGTTCTTCATCCAATGATGCATTTTTTCCATTGCCCCTCATTTTTTACCCCTCATTTGTTTCAATTTCTAAGCCATTTTCATGAACCGAAGCTTTCGTCCTCACAATGGATGAGGGTTCAATCAATATCACGCGCTTGTATCCCTCATCTTTTATAAAGACAATATCAGCGGTGCATTTTTTTCCATCACCTTCAAACATCATGTTTTCATCACTCACAGTGTACCCCCTATTGTCTTAAGGCTTCTCTTTTCTCCTCGATCAAATTTTCATAAAAATATCTTCTTCTATTGCACAAATTTGGGTCTATGGTTCTAAAATTCTAAGTGCTCTTTTTATTTTCAGGAAGATAAGCTGCTTTCCAAAGAAGAAGCAAACGAGTGCAAGAAAATCGTAACGAAGTTGCTTTGTCTTTATGACGATTTGAATCATCTAGCAAAACCGGCCCAAATAGATTTTTTCGATATTTTTTTTCAAAGCCCAAACTTTCATCTTCCATAAAGTTTTTATGAGAAAGCTGCCAAATGTTAACATCAGCCCTCAATACCAAAGCCCCAAGGGTGTGCAAGTAAAGAAGAAGCCACTTGAGAGATAGCACAATTTCCTTTTCCCAAGGAAGGGTGTTCTATTGAAAGCCAAGCACGCAGACAAGATCAACCTCAGTCCCAGATCAACCTCATTCATTGCCCTCATCAAAAACTTCCTCAAGTACACAGCATAAATGCCTTACGCTTACCTCTTCCTCAAGAAATTTCAATCCCTTTGCCTTAAAATCTACCCCTTTGCCTCAATGCCTCGTTGTCAATCTGGCCCCCCCCAAAATGATAAAGCCCTAAAATGATAAGGATTAATCATTTGGCAAGCCGCCGCATGAATACCAGCGCCTCTCACAATTCCATAACCAAATTGCACAAAACCTTTTTCATCCAGAGAGAGAAACTGTCCTTCACGGTCTCGTAAATAAATAGATGTCCCTCTTTTCTTTCAATTTTCTCCCTCCACCTCAAGCTTTTTAAAAGCACTGTTACACTTTCTATGGAGCAAAACGTGTGCTTTTGGCTCACCTTCTCTATGCGTCTTGCCTCTCCACCTGCAAAAAATGGGCTTTTCTTCCCCAAACACCAGAATATCTTTTGCTTTAAGTATAGATTTTTCGCTCTCAATATCGCTTGGTAAGACACATTTTTATGCTTGATAAAAAGAAAATAAGTTACAAGATTTTCTCTCTTTAAGAGAACAACAGCAAGTAAAGTCCAAGAGCAGCCCCTCTTCATTTTCCCCCCAGCACTCAAGCAAGAGCCTCAATTTTTCTCAAAAACACGACACAAATATAAAAAGGCATAAAACGAGAAGTGTCCCCCATGCTCCTTAATGAACAAGTCAAAGGCAAGGCTCAACGAAAGCCTCTCTTCACTTTTTCCCCTCGCTCATTTTCCCCTCGCTCACATCGTATAATATGACGGGAGCTCCTTTCTGCTCAACCTCTTCTTCTAATTGCCGTATCATTTTGTTCAACTGACGGGTCACGATAAAACGCATAATAAAAACAATCGGTAAGAATAAAAAAGTACAGGCAAGCATCCATGCCAGTGGCTCGAATACGACAAGAGAAACAAAGTCCTGCCCTCTCCATATCTTAACGACAACAGTTATAACTATTGGAGCAGTCGCCATGACCGTAGAAAGATAGAATATTTTTTTATAGTCTTGCCAAACAAGAGAAAGCTGCTTTTTATCAAACATTCTGCTGCTTTTTATTTTGGGGAGTTCTGTTTTAAGGCGATATCGCGTTCATTAAGCACGCATTTCAGTTCCTTTTTCACGCGACAATAAAGCCTCGCACGCTTGATAAACAGGTAATAAATGACAACGATTGGCGCCCATATTAAAACATTTAAGAGCGTAAAACACAGGAAAGAAATGGCTATTAATGTTATAAGACTACTCGTCATTTTGTCCCCCTTCCACATTCTGCATACGCATTGCCTGATCGCGTTGTTGTATCGCTTCTTCCAATTGTGGAAGTATTTTGTTCAATTTTCTCGTTAATTTTATGCACATGATCCCAATGATCGGAAAAAAGAGAAGAACCCCTAACCATATAAGGCTCAACAGCTGCATGATAAAGGCAACACTATCATTTTTCCACCATACCAAATTTGCAATAGAGAAAGCAGATTGCAAAACAGAAAAGAGAATAAGGATAAAAAAGATTATTTTACATTCTTTTGAATAAAAAGGCAGAGATTCTTTGAAGTTAAGAAAGCGCATTTTCGCATCAAGGGTCTTATGGGCGAGATTGTGTCTTTTCATTTCTCCCAGATCATTGCGCAATTGTTGTATGGCTTGCTTTTGTTGCGTCGTACTCTTTTTCAAGCCTTGAGAGAGTTTAAAAGATAACCTGATATATTTGATCAACAGGTAAGGAAACCTGACCATAACCATAACCATTAAAATGGCAATGATAATGAACCCTAAAAAAACCAAATGCTGCATCATAATGCTCCCTTTTTTTCCCTATCGCATTGATGTGAAATCATCATTTTTATTTTCTTCTCAAGCAAATGTTTCTAATTCCTTTACTGTTTCTTGCACGCCATACTGAAGGAGACTATGGAGAATTAAAATGACAGGTAAAGAAACAACAATACATGTCCAGACCCAAAACAGCAGTCGCATGACAAAATCAATAATGTGAAGCACCATCATAGGCACGTAATTGTGCAAAAAAACCGCAGATTTTGGAAGAAAAGCTGAAAAAACGACAACACCTGTGCTAAGTGCAACCATAACGAAGGCGATAGAAAAGATCATAAAATAATCTTTTTTTGAGAGAAGCAAAGATTCTTGAAAAGAAAAGGCACGCAACTGTGTTGCAAGAACTGTATTCTGTCCCCTACCCTCTGCCTGATTATGCCTCAAATTCTGCGCTGCACCCTTTTTTAATTTTCGCTGCGTCGCCAATAACAAGATTGTCCGTTTTATCAACGAATAATAAAGTGCAACGATTGTCACCACGGTAGAAAGGAATACCATAAAAATTGCAGAACAAATAAAAATTGCCGTCCCTACGGCAATCAACATTCCAATGATTAAAGAAGCGCTCACTTTTCCCCCTATTGTCTTCTGTTAAGAGATTGGTTGTATAGCTGTTTCTGCTCTGGTAAGTTTTCCCATTGTAGCATCATTTCCTTCACATCCCGTTTAAATACGGCGTTAAAGACAAAAAAGAGCGGAAACAACCCAAAAAGAACGCCAAAAATTATTTGCGGCAAGAGACATAAAAAAGCCCAAACACTATTCCACCCCGCATCAAGAACGTGCTGAATTATAGGATTTTGGAATGGGTGTTTAAGACTTTCCTGAAGACTTTCTTGTTTCATTTTTCCCAGTGCTTGGAGCTGTTCCTTGGATATAACGTGAAAAAATTCCAAAGGGCTCATATAGGCAGACGCGGAAAAAAGCACCAACAAGAGGATAGCCAAACAACAAATGATGATATAATCGCCTGTTGAGAGAGCCGTCCATTTTTTGAAAGCTTCTGATTGATCCAACACTGGCTGCGATACAAAAGCCTTATCTCCCTTATGGGCAGATTGGTGTTGTGATTTATCTTCGATCATACGGATACTCCCCTCACTTCTAAAATTCCCACTCTTCAATATTTGATAGCACGCCACCAGCGCGGTAAATTCGCTTAGCACCCTTCTCAGAGTAATGCAAGCACTATAATCTCCCTTCTAAATATTTTATTCATTGCCCTATACGCGCTGATACATGCGCGCTTACAAGCCAAAACACCCCTTTTCCCAAGGAAGGGTGTTCTATTGAAAGCCAAGCACGCGGCCAAGATCAACCTCAGTCCCAAATCAACCTTAGTCATTGCCTCTTCTCAAGCTTTCTCGAGTGCACAACGTAATCACTGGACGGCTTACCTTTTCCTCAAAAATTTCCAATCCCTTTGCCTTAAAGCCTCGTTGTCAATCTGGCAAAGCCCTAAAATGATAAGGATTAATTATTTGGCACGCCGCCGCATGAATACCAGCGCCTCCTACAATTCCATAATTAAATTGCACAAAATCTTTTTCATCCAGAGAGAGAAACTGTCCTTCACGGTCTCGTAAATAAATAGATGTCCCTCTTCTCTTTCAATTTTCCCCCTCCACCCCAAGGTCTTTAAAAGCATTGTTGCCCTTTCTCTATAGAGTAAAACGTCTTGATCAAGAGGACTGGCAAAATGTGTGATGCTACGGACTTTCTTCTTCACAAGCGTAAAAATGGAAGTGTGCAATAGATTTTATATTATTCAAACTTTATATGGATTTCATTGGGGACTTTATCGTTATACCCTTCATGAGCACCCTTGAAAAATGGGCAAAAGAGAGCCCTAAGACATGGCTCTTTAAAAAGCAACACAAAACAAAGTCAAACAAGCAATCGATTATCCAGTATGAAAAACGTGCGACAAACAACCTTAATCCTCATTTGAAAGCTTCTTAATCAAAAAGGTGGAGATTTAAAAATTCTTCATTAAAGATGAAATATCTCACAGCCCCTACATTCATCAAGGCATCTCCTATAAAAGCATCTTTTTATAAAGGCATTTTCCACTTATAAAAACAGCTTCTTTCGATAATGCATTCCGTCCTTTAAACGACATCCCCTCGTCTTATGATGAGATCCATTAAAACGGAGATTTTTATACGCTATAAAGGATACACCAAACAAAATAGCGAGATCATTCACAGTTTATTTTAAGCCGATAAACGATATTTTATTTGAAAATATAGGGCATCTTATGCTACTATAATAGAATGCGGAGGTTTGCTTTTTGCCGCTCTCTGCCACTCAACAGAAGACAATATATCTCCTATAAAGGATAAAAGTATGCTTAACAGCGTGATGTATATCAAATATCTTGGGAAAGCGCCCAACAACAAAAAAATAAGAGAACCCAAATAAAAAGCTTCCAACTTAAGAAAACAATGACCTTTCAAAAGTGGAATTGAAAAATTTCCACAAAGCGCTCGTGAAAAAAGAGACAAATAATCCCATTAGAAAAAACTTCCTATTAGAAAGACGATGACATGCCCTTGAAATCCATTGTTATTTTTTCATTCACATTTGACAAAAATTTTCCTTCAATCTCTCAAGAACAGTTAAGAAATATTTAAAAAGCAAATAATCCGCTAGCAATAAAAAAATAAGCATGACAGGGGCGGAAGATAAGACTGATAGGGATAAGATAAAAAAGGTAAGAAACCACCTTAAAGATGATTTTTTCGCCCCACACCGTTGCTTTTCTTTGCATTTAAAACGCCTTTAGTATCGTTTGTTTTTTGATCTGCAACGGCTGATATTTCCCAGTATTTGCTCACTCCCCCAGTATTTTCCTCTTTTTAAGTATTTTCCCCCTCTTAAGTATTTGCTCCCCCCAATATTTGCGCCAAGTGCTTTTTACATCACTGTCCCCCATCAACAGACAGTTTCTTTTTCATTCAAATGGTTAAGTTCATGAAAATACGTAAAAAACGCGGTAGATCGAAAATAACAGGAAAGCGAGAGCCCAATAGCTGTATTTCACGTGCCCAAAATTCCAGCGAATCTGCGCTTCAATCTGCGATTGAAATGCGTGCAAAACACTTTGGTTTAAGCTTCGAAGAAGCAAAAAATCCGCTTGTCGGAACCTATATTGGGCGTCTTTGTTTGCTTGGCTATAAAGAGGCTTCATCAGGCATCAGTAAAGAGCAATATGACACGGCGCAACAATACTTGCAAATTAGAAACGACTATTTATGTGCAAAAGGTTTACCAAACGGTTATTATGATGGTTTTACGCACAGCGCATCAGATGAGAAAGCAAAAAAGCAATGGGTCCAAAGAGCAACCGAACACTATGAAGCTATGCAAGAAGCGATTAAAGAAGCACAATATCTACATCGTCAACACAACTTTCATGCGGCATTACACTATCTTGTTATAGAAGATCAACCGCTGCCTAATCTTGTTGGTTCGTTGCGTATTATTCTTGATGCCCTTTATAAACATTTTGACAGTTCTACCCAAAAGAGCCTTGGCTAAAACACCCATCATTTCCTCCTCCTCACAGGATAAAGATTCTCCCCCTCCTTTTATAACATGCCTCTTTATAACCAGCGCCTTTATAAAGTCCCCCTTTGGCAAGTGACACTTGAGATCCACTGAGCATGCCCTTTCATAAAATTTCATGGGTTAACAAGCTTAAAGCGCACAACAAACAAGCTTAAAAATATCCACCACGCCCTTTAAAAAAATACTTCAACTGTCAAAGAGACTTAACCTTATATCTACCCATACCTCACTTAATCCATGCCTCAAAGGACAATATTTCACAGCATATTCACGGCATGGACAGGATAAATATTGCCCCCTCTTTAAAACAGCAACATTCTTCCCTCTACCCCCATTGTAACAAACCACCCTCATCATACACTTCACCCAATATCGCGACATCCTTAGCTCTTCAGACAATTCATTATCGTCATTTTACGTCTTTTCTTGTACAATTCTATATGGCTCTTCTGATCTTATGACGGACAAGAGCTATGGCTTTTATTTCAGCATAATCTGGGTTTCTCATTCAAGATAAATAACGATAAAATATCCACTATAAATAAATAGCTTATCATTAAAACAACCCGTTGATTTTTGACACAATTAAAAGCATCATCCCTTAAACGAAAGAAAAAGCCCCTACCAACAATCTCCTCCCTCATCAACAACTGCACCGATAACCCTCCCCCCCCATCACATCACCACTAATACGACAGCCAGCATAGCCCCAATTCACCCGCACAAATCGCCAACACCTAAAGCTTTGCCCCGCAAACACCATCCAGCCACTGCCTTCCCAATTTCATCAATAAAATACCACGGATTTCAAAACCACAATTCTCCCTTCATCTTGTCCCCTCCTTTCTCAAAGGAGAAAAAGCATTTACTCAATAAATCTTTATACAGAAATCTTTAGAGACCCCAACAGCCACTCGAAGGGCCATCACGCCTCTAAGCACCCACGAGCCCCCCACCTCGTCATCCCCCTCGGAACACCCCCCTCGGAACACCCCCTGCGCAATACCTAAAGCTTTGCCCCCGCAATACCTTCCAACCACCGCCTTCCCAATTCCATCAATAAAATACCACGGATTTCAAAACCACAATTCTCCCTTCATCTTGTCCCCTCCTTTCTCAAAGGAGAAAATGTTTTTTGCCACATCAAAAACTTTTCCATTAAAACAAGATATTTTGCTGCATAGCCAATGAATGAGCTTTTTTCTGTAGATTTTTCCCGCGATAAAGGAGGAAAAATAATCGTTTTGCGGTTGACAGAATCTGAAAAATCGTATTTAATGACGGGTGCGGTAAGGGGTTTTCTGTGTCCAGATTTCATCATAAAATTTTCGCATTATTATAGGCTATTATAAGTTATTATAGACTGTTATAAAACAGTGTGTCTTGCGACAATGTTTAAAACTTTACGGTTTGAAGGTATCTTTCGTCTTTTTCTGACTGTTTTCTTTTGCATCACCCAATTTGCATCACCAACAACTCTATAATTTTGAGATTTTCAAAACAAGCCGTATTCACGGGCTCCCAATAGAACGCCCTAATAATCCCCCCATAAAATACCAATATAATACATCACAGCAATGATGAGCAATACACGCATAAAAATATGAAAACGGCATCATTATGCTCTCATCGCCTCACCTTTCAAGATGCAAAGGCTTGTTTTTCAAAACATTGTTTAGCCAAAATTGAAGAAGATAATACCACCTATCGATCATCAACATAGAGGCTAAGATTATGAAGCCACAAGATTCTCCCCCACCTCATTCCTCACAAACACCAGAAGGAGCAAGCGCACCTGAAGGAGCGCATGCAAATGCATCATTAGACACTCTTACTGCACATTTAGAACGGCTTAACATTGAAAAAATAAAAAACACCCCTTTCAACCGTGCCGAGTTAAAAGATATTGTTGCTGGTTTAGAACAGCATAATGCCGATGGCAGTTGGATCAAAAATTATTATGATATTTTAGATCTTTACATGATGCCAGCCTTGGTCGATCAAGCAAATCGTAAATATCCAGAGATGAATCTCAAACTTACAAGCCCCCCTGACGGCTTTGCCCTTGCACTCAAAGAAACGCTCGAAAAGGGCATAAAATCTTCTAGGCTGATCGTTAACGCACAAGATAGGGGAATTCATTTTGCGGTTGTCGATCATCAAACCATTGATAATAAAACATCTTTGATCTTTTTTGAACCGACCTTACTGCGTGACACGCTTCCCGCATTACTTGCATTAAGGACGCGACAATCCATTGAACATCACCAATTTCCGAATATTCATTTTGCCATGGTAGAAATGGATATTCAACGAAGCTCCTCTGAATGTGGGATGTTCAGCTTAAGCCTTGCCAAAAAGCTTTATCTCGAAGCTCAAAAATTAGAAAGACTACACAAAGATAATATTAAGGGTGTGTTATGTGAACCAGACACGCCTTTACCTGCTGAAAAATTAGATCCATATCTTCCAGCTCGTTTATACAAACACGTGCAAGGCAGAAGACGTCTTGGGGAATATCTAAAAGCCAATCCAGACGCGGCACATGAAAAAGTAAACAAAAAAGGCGAAACCCTAAACGAGAGGTTTGAGAGAAGCCTGGTAGCAACAGAGACAAAAACTGTTTCTGTTTCACAACACAGAAAAAGAGCCACAGAATACAAATCTCTAATGATGTAATAAGCGTTTTGGCCATAGCCATATTCCACATCCACGAAGAATGAAGCTCTGTAGCTTTACGGTAAGGCATAAATTGCTGTTAGCAAATCTTCTTTTCCCTTTGAAAGAGGTAAAGAGGTATAGATGCAAACAGTAAGCGACGTGATCTCTTAAAAGATAAAAAGATACCTTACCTTTGACTCTGAAAAGCGTGGGGTTTTATCTTTCGTAATTTAAATAAAGATGATTTCATCTCTTTGTTTTTTCTAGCTAAAAATCTTTCCTGCAAACATTGTTTAGCCAGAATTGAAGAAGATAATATCACCTATCGATTATCAATATGGAGGCTAATAGTATGAAGCCACAAGATTCTTCCCTCCCTCATTCCTCACAAACACCAGAAGAGGCAAGTGCACCTGAAAGGGCGCATGCAAATGCATCGTTAGACACTCTTACTGCACATTTAGAACAATCCAGTAGTGAAAAAGGCAAAAATATCCCATTCAATCGTGAAGAATTAAAAAGTATCATTGCCCGTTTAGAGGATGATATCTCAACGGGTCGTTGGTTCACAGCTGATTATGCAAGTACAGATCTTAAACTAATGCCAGCCTTGGTAGATCAGGCAAATCGTAAATATCCCGACATGCGTCTTCAATTGGCAGCGTCATCTCACGACTTTGCCCTTGCACTCAAAGAAGCCATCGAAAACGGCGTTCAATCTTCTAGATTTATCATTCACACAAAGGATAGGGGAATTCATTTTGCGCTCATTGATCATCAAACCATAGAGGACAAAACATCGGTGATATTTTTTGAACCTACAACATTTAACAATATGAAACCAGCAGTACTCGCATTAAGGACGCAATTGGCCCTTAAAGCGCATGAATTGCCCAACTGTTCTTTTGCCATGGCAGAAATGGACATTCAACGCAGTTCCTCTGAATGTGGAATGTTTTGTTTAGCGCTCGCTAAAAAGCTTCATACCGAATCTGCTAAATTAGAAAGACTGCACAAAGATAATATTAAAGGTGTCTTATGTGAACCAGACACGCCTTTACCTGCTGAAAAATTGGATCCATATCTTCCGACCACTTTTTACAAACACGTGCAAGGAAGAAGACGTCTTGGGGAATATCTAAAAGCCAATCCAGACGCGGCACATGAAAAAGTAAACAAAAAAGGCGAAACCCTAAACGAGAGGTTTGAGAGAAGCCTGGTAGCAACAGAGACAAAAACTGTTTCTGTTTCACAACACAGAAAAAGAGCCACAGAATACAAATCTCTAATGATGTAATAAGCGTTTTGGCCATAGCCATATTCCACATCCACAAAGAATGAAGCTCTGTAGCTTTACGGTAAGGCATAAATTGCTGTTAGCAAATCTTCTTTTCCTTTTGAAAGAGGTAAAGAGGTATAGATGCAAACAGTAAGCAACGTGACCTCTTAAAAGACAAAAAGATACCTTACCTTTGAATCTGAAAAGCGTGGGATTTCATCTCTTTGTTTTTTTTTAGTTAAAAATCTTTCCTGCAAACATTGTTTAGCCAGAATTGAAGAAATAATATCATTTATCAATCATCAATATAGAGGCTAAGATTATGAAGCCACAAGATTCTTCCCTCCCTCATTCCTCACAAACACCAGAAGGAGCAGGTGCAAATGAATCTTTAGAAGACCTTATTGCACGTTTGATGCAAAGTTCCATCCAAACAGAAGAAGAACATGTTGCACCGAGTTCTGACGAATTAAAAGATATTATTACAGGCTTAGAAGATGATCTCGTCACCGGCCGTTGGATTAACGCTTATTATGAAAACACAGATATTAGATTGATGCCGGCTCTCGTAGAAAAAGCAAACAGCAAATATCCAGACATGAATCTCAAATTGGCTCTTACAGCAGAAGAGTTTTCGCACGCCCTAAAAGAAGTCGTTGAGAGCGACGCAAAATCTGCCCGATTTATAGTAAATTCGGGAAGCAAAATCCACTTTGCCGTCCTTGATTATCAAAAAGTTGATGAGAAAATCTCTTTGATTATGCTTGAACCTACAACATTTCAGAATATCACAGCTTGCAAACTAGGGATAAAAATAAATCAAACCCTTCAATGTCTTCAACTGCCTCCTTATTCTTTTACCACGGCAGAAATGGATATTCAGCGAAGCTCTTCTGAATGTGGGATGTTCAGCTTAAGCCTTGCCAAAAAGCTTCATCTTGAATCTGATAAATTAGCAAGATTGCACAAAGATAATGTTAAGGGTGTATTATGTGAACCCAACTCATCTTTATCTGCTGAAAAGTTAGATTCCTATCTTCCAACCACTTTTTATAAACACACACAAGGAAGAAGACGTCTAGAACACTATTTAAAAGCCAATCCCGATGCTGAACATGAAACAGTCAACAAAAAAGGTGAAACTCTGAGAGAGAGATTTGAAAAAAACTTAAGAGAAACAGAGGGAAAAACTGTTTCCGTTTCTTCCCACCAAAAAAGGCTCACTGAATACAAATCTTTAACGATGTAATTGAGGCTTTTTCCATATTCCTATTCATCAAAGAACGAAGAGAGGCTGCTTTACGGCTAAGATTTCTCTAAGCAAACCAGCTTTTGCGTTCATAAAACAAAAATAGCAAACAACTTTCCTCTTAAAGAAAAAACACCTTTGTCCTATAAAAACCAGCCCCTCTTAAAATTGTATCAAAATTCTACAGCTCTTGTTAGCCTAAAGCTCTGTGTAACAATGAGACTCTTTGGATAAGCAAAACGTTTGATACATAAAATATTTAATGCTTTCGTCTTCAGTAAAAGCATATGTCTTGTTTTTCTGAGAGTATCCACTTCGTATCTCAAACACCCCCACATCAATACCATACGACCAAACAACCGCAATAGACCACACTTATCGTGCATCAACCAAACAACCGCCCGTACCCCAAGAAGGCTCCATCAAAAACACCAGGACAAGCTCTTAAAATCTACAACCTCTCTTAACGGAAAACACCAGCCCAACCATTATTCCACTTGACCAACCATTACCCCACTTGGCCAACCATTCCCCATTCCCTAAGATGTCACAACCAACCTTTTGATTTCATAAAAGTTTCACATCTCTTCTGTTTTTGAAGCGTGAAAAAATTCATTTTTAATCTGTCAACCAGCCTCACGTTACCGTGAGGCTTTATTTTATGGAGAAGCAAATGAGAAAAATATCAGCAGCAGGGCTTGCACTCATTAAACAATGGGAAGGATTGCGTTTACATGCCCATAAAGATGCCATCGGGGTGTGGACAATTGGCTATGGTCATACCAGCACGGCTGGCAAACCGTTCGTTCACAAGGGCATGATCATTACTGAAAAACAAGCAGAAGAAGTTCTTTCTCAAGATTTAAGACAATTTGAAAATACCGTTGAAAAACATGTGACGGTTTCTTTAACGGATGAACAATTCGCCGCGCTCGTATCGTTTTGCTATAATATAGGAACATCGGCTTTTTGTAATTCGACCCTGCTCAAAAAACTCAATAATGGCGAATATGAAGCCGTCCCTGCTGAGTTACAAAAGTGGACTAAAGCAGGAGGAAAACGTCTTCACGGTTTAGTGCACCGTCGTGCAGCAGAATCGGGATTATGGGCAAAAGGAGCTTATGTTTCTCCCAACTACCAAACTGTAGAAACGCAAGCTCCAATGGGATTTTTCAAAGCAGAAGCGCTTACACCGATTATTGGTTCTTTTTCTGGACTTGGGGGCTTATTGGCAGGCAATGGTCCCATCCAATGGGCATTAGCAACCATTATGGTTTTAGCCGCCTGCGTTGGCATTTTCTTTGTGGCAAAACGGTTTCGGGAGCAGCGCTTATGATGTGGTGGTTGAAAAAAAATCTGATGATAACAGGAGCGGCTCTGACCGCTTTTTTTATCGCTTTAGCAAAAGCTTTCACTCTTGGAAAGAAAGTTGAACAACAAAAGCAAATAGAAAAAACGCTAAAGTCATCAACAACACGGCTAGAGGTGGAAAATGAAATTAATCAAAAAAGTGATGCTGATGTACGCGCTTCTCTTACTCACTGGTTGCGCGATAAAAACAATCAATGAGCCTTTTTCTTGCGTTGGTTGGATGCCCATTTATTTAGACAAAAAAGATCTCAATATCATCAGTTCAAATCTCGCAAGAGATATTTTAAAGCATAACAAACAAGGGGAAGGCTTGTGTGGGTGGAAACATGGCTAGAAAAAAAACAGAAAAACAAACAGAGCTTACAGAAAAGGAAAAAGAAATCCTACAAGAAATCATCACAACGTATAAAAGTGTAAAAATGATGTCACGCTATACGAAGTGGATTATATTCATCATTTTCTTATTAGCACTTGATTTTTCACGGATCATAGATGTGCTGGGAAGTATTTTTACACAAAAATCGAATATTCAGCTCTAAAATAAATAAAAAACGTGAGACGTGTTAAATCTTTTAAAAAGATAAAAAGCCATTCGTTATTTTTTGAAAACATGGAGATTTTATTGATGATTTTTTCATGTCTCACGAGAATTTTTTACACGCCTCACAAACGTCGTGCTCTTCACAAACGCTTTCATGAAATGAATTTAGGGGTATGAAGAGAGATTTTTAACCAACGCGTAAGTCAGCAACTTTGGTAACATAAGAAAAGGATCATACCAACATACATTTTTTTAATAATCTATTGATATCCAAATGATTTTATACTCTTCATAAATAGCATTGCCAAGAATTTGTATTAAAAGATATTTCTTTTAAAGAAGCGCATAAACAAGCAATGTAATGGGAGCCTTACATAAAACCTCTTATCTTTACGTTTAATAAAAAAGCAAGCTGGCTCCTCCCACCCTCTCAATTCCCACCCCCAATTCCCTGCCTCTCAATTCCCTTATGTTCTATGCATAAAGGTCAAGTTGAAGAGAATATATGGAAAATCCTTGGCTCGAAAATATGAAAAGAAAGCATGAGGCTACAACAGAATTTCGCGTGCCTTTATCATCAGAAGCATTAAAAATTCTAACACAAGCGCGCCTATTGTCTCGTCATGATTTTTTCGGCTACCTGTCATGGTCCCCTTAGCTCAAAAATTGCTCCCCACTTAAGAATTTTCTGTCACAATATAGGCAACAAACAGAACTTGAATATAACAACATGGGTTTGGCTCCAGTTTAGGTGATGAGCTTACCGAAAAAAAGATGAGAGCAAGGCGAAAAATTAGCTTTTATCTTTAAGCTTCTCAAATGGAGCAGTCTCCCCATTTCAGAGATCAACTAAACAGAGAGATGCTTATTCCCCTATGCAAAAGCTTGAAATACCAGCATCTTATTCATAAAAAACAAACCAGCCCCATCATGCTCTTTTCAACTCTGTCTTTCCAACGCTCAATAGGTACTAACTCTTAACTACTGACTCTTCTTAACTACTGACTTTTAATGATTACATTGGTTCATAAAAACCGTAGTGACCTCTCACCCTATGAAGCACAAACACAGGATTTTTTAACGGGGCATGCATAAACCTGAAATGAAAAAACAGAACTGTATTAGGAATAAATGATTATAAATCAAATAGTTATATTTTTATTAGCACAATATTTTCAAAGGAAACCACGATCCCCGCACAATAGAAACATTTCATAAAAACAAGAGAAAAAGCTATGGATTAAGAGTGAGATTCATTCACAATAACGGTAGATCAACCAATGGAGAATAGAACAATCCTATAAGATAAAGAAACTGTCATAAAAGGAAAAACTGTATGAAACGTGAAAAAGCATAAAAAAACGGGCACAGAAGACCCGTTTCTTTATTATTTCTATGGAAAAGAGCTTAGAAATCCATTCCGCCCATTCCACCCATTCCGCCAGCAGGCATCGGAGGCATTGGTGTATCTTTCTTTGGAACTTCAGCAACCATTGCTTCTGTTGTGATCAGAAGGCTCGCAATTGAAGCCGCATTCTGAAGAGCAGAACGCACAACTTTCACAGGATCAACAATTCCCAAAGCAATCAAATCACCGAATTCACCAGTTGCGGTATTGTAACCATAAGTATCAGCATTATTTTCCAGCACTTTGCCCACAATAATAGCGGCTTCTTCACCAGCATTGCTTGCAATCTGGCGCGCTGGTGCTTGTAGAGCACGACGAACGATACTAATACCAGCTTCTTGGTCAGGATTACTTCCCTTAACGGTCAACGCATTTGCTGCACGCAACAATGCGGTACCACCACCAGCAACAATACCTTCTTCAACAGCAGCACGTGTTGCATTCAAAGCATCATCAACACGGTCTTTCTTTTCTTTCACTTCAACTTCTGTTGCACCACCCACACGGATAACAGCAACACCACCAGCGAGTTTAGCAAGTCTTTCTTGCAATTTTTCACGGTCATAGTCAGAAGTTGTTTCTTCAATCTGAGCCTTGATTTGATTGACGCGAGCAGTAATTTCAGCCTTTTGTCCAGCACCATCAATAATGGTGGTGTTTTCTTTAGAAATATTCACTTTCTTTGCACGTCCAAGCATATCCAAAGTGACATTTTCAAGTTTAATGCCCACATCTTCAGAAATAACCTGTCCGGATGTCAAGATAGCGATATCCTCTAACATTGCTTTACGACGGTCACCAAATCCAGGAGCTTTTACAGCAGCAATTTTCAAACCACCACGCAATTTGTTGACAACGAGCGTTGCCAAAGCTTCACCTTCCACATCTTCAGCGATAATGAGAAGTGGTTTTCCAGACTGAACAACAGCTTCAAGTACAGGAAGAAGAGATTGCAAATTAGACAATTTCTTTTCGTGAATGAGAATGTAAGGATCATCAAGATCAGCGACCATTTTCTCAGCATTTGTGACAAAATAAGGGGAAAGATACCCACGGTCAAATTGCATTCCTTCAACGACTTCTAATTCCGTTTCAGCGGTTTTAGCTTCTTCCACAGTAATGACGCCTTCATTGCCCACTTTTTCCATAGCATCAGCGATCATTTTACCGATTTCAGCAGCGCCATTAGCGGAAATTGTTCCCACCTGTGCAATTTCTGCTGAAGTTTGGATTTTTTTTGCTTTTTTGAAGAGGTTTGCCACCACTTCTTCAACAGCAGCATCAATCCCACGTTTAAGATCCATTGGGTTCATGCCCGCAGCAACAGCTTTAACACCTTCTTGCACAATAGCTTGTCCTAAAACAGTTGCTGTTGTTGTTCCATCACCAGCAATATCATTGGTTTTAGAAGCAACTTCGCGCAACATTTGTGCACCCATATTTTCGAACTTATCTTCCAGTTCGATTTCCTTTGCAACGGATACACCATCTTTTGTGATGCGAGGCGCACCGAATGATTTATCAATCACCACATTGCGACCTTTAGGGCCGAGTGTCACCTTAACAGCATTAGCAAGGATGTCGACACCGCGCAACAAACGCTCACGCGCTTCACGGCCAAATTTGACTTCTTTAGCAGCCATTTAATTTCTCCTTGGAGTTTTCTCAAAATAGTACACAATGAAAAATTAAGCGCTTCAATTAGCCCATAATTCCCATAATGTCAGATTCTTTCATAATGAGGAGGTCTTCCCCATTAATCTTGACTTCAGTTCCAGACCATTTTCCAAACAAAATACGATCTCCTGTTTTGACTTCTAAAGGCACGCGCTTTCCGTTATCATCGAGAGCGCCATTGCCAACAGCAATCACTTCGCCTTCTTGGGGTTTTTCTTTTGCTGTATCAGGGATGATAATCCCACCAGCCGTTTTATTTTCAGATTCAACCCGACGGACAACGACACGGTCGTGAAGTGGGCGGAATTGTATATTAGCCATGTTTTAAATCCTTAAAACTGAACATAATTGCATTAATCTTAAAAGTTCTTGCTAGCACTCTCAAACTACGAGTGCTAGCATGTGTTAGATATAAAATCGGCATCTCTCAATGTCAAGAATAGCCATAAAAATAATTTCTCTAAATGAAGCTTCAAAGTCTTGCCTCTTATTGCACTTTCGCGTTATCTATCTTTTTTGAGAACCCGTGAACAAAAAAGGATCTTATCATGGTTGAAACACGTCAGGAAACGGATAGCTTTGGAACGATTTCGGTACGTCAAGATCGTTATTGGGGCGCACAAACTGAACGTTCTCTGCATAATTTTAATATTGGCAGTGAAAAGCAGCCTCTTGCCATCATCTATGCTTTAGTCCTTATCAAAAAAGCAGCAGCGATTGTAAATATGGGCAAAGGAAAACTACCAGAAAATATTGGAAAAGCAATTATTGCCGCCGCTGATGAAGTGCTTGCTGGCGATTTTGATACACATTTCCCACTATCCGTCTGGCAAACAGGTTCTGGCACACAAAGCAATATGAATGTCAATGAAGTCATTGCTAATCGTGCTAGTAAGATTTTGGGAGGAAAACTTGGAAGCAAAAAACCAGTTCATCCCAATGACCATGTCAATATGAGCCAATCATCGAACGATTCCTTTCCCACGGCGCTTCACATTGCCACCACGTTGCAAACACGCCAACACTTACTGCCAATCCTTGAAGCTCTTATTGCGACATTAAAACAAAAAGAGCAAGAATTTGCAGATATCATTAAAATCGGCCGCACCCATACGCAAGATGCAACCCCTTTAACCTTAGGGCAAGAATTTTCAGGCTATCGTGCCGCATTAGAAGCCAATTTTCAGCGTATTGAAAATGCTCTAACCGATGTCCAAATGCTTGCTCAAGGTGGTACGGCTGTTGGCACAGGGCTGAATGCGCCAAAAGGTTTTGACGTTGCTTTTGCGCAAACAGTGAGCACTCTCACAGAAATAACGTTCCAAACTGCCAGCAATAAATTTGAAGCACTTGCTCATCATGGCGCCCTTGCGCATTTCCACGGAAGCTTGAATGCTCTCGCTGCTGATCTGTTTAAAATTGCCAATGACATTCGGTTTTTAGGCTCTGGTCCACGTTCCGGTTTAGGGGAACTCAGTCTTCCTGAAAATGAACCCGGATCTTCTATTATGCCCGGCAAAGTCAACCCCACACAATGTGAAGCCTTAACCATGGTCGCATGCCAAGTTTTTGGTAATCACACCAGCGTAACCTTTGCCGCAAGCCAAGGACATTTTGAACTCAACGTTTATAAACCTGTTATTGGCTATAACGTTTTACAATCAATTACCCTTCTTGGTGATTGCATGCGTTCTTTTGATATGCATTGCATTCAAGGATTACGGGCCAATCGTGTTCATATTCACTCGCTCATGGAGCGCTCACTCATGTTAGTAACAGCTCTTGCACCAGAAATTGGCTACGAAAAAGCTGCTGAAATTGCCAAAGCAGCGCATAAAAATGATACAACTTTGCGCACCGAAGCATTAAAAGCAGGCGTTTTTGTAGAGGATTATGACCGATTAGTTGATCCCAAAAAGATGATTTCTCCCCAATAAACAACCCACTAAAAAAGATGCAAACATCTTAAAACAAATCTTTTTGTCAAAAGATCGGGGTGTAAACACCCCGATGATGACCGATAACAATTACCCACAGCGTTCATTTTAGGCTCTGATCCGCATTTATGCTATGGGTGGTTTTGTTTCTTATATTGTACTTAAAAGGCACAACGGTTTTGGAAAGGAATGGATAATCATGGCTCAACACCCAATGGCTATACTGGCAGAAAGTGATTTAAATGGATATGACCTTAAGGTGTTTTTCATTCTAGCTTCGCGTCTTGATTTTGAAAATCTATTAGCTATCAGCCAAACAGAATTAGCTCAAAAAAATCGGTATTAATAGACATAATTTCAATCGAAGTATAAAAAGATTAATGAATTCATCGTAGTTACGCTTTACAATGTTATCATTATTGATAACATTGGTTAGATAACTCTTATCTCAATGAGATAATGTGTTTATTTATAATGATAATCTAGCGTTATCCATATTGAATGAGAATCCTAAATACCGTAAGATTTTCTCATTTTAAATCGGTCCCATGTTGCATCAATCAAAATCACTGACTTGCACATCACAAACGCAATGAATGTATGAATAGAAATTGTATCCGATAAGGACAAAAACACCTCTAATGAACCACCTCAAGTGCCAAGGACTGTCACAACGGACAAAGGGGCCTGTCATAACATTGTGGAGAGGACTGTCACAACACCCCACGAACTGGCAAATATAGTAATGGTACCGGCTTGCTCCTTTATGAAGCGTAAAAGAGATGCTCAATAGATTTATTATTATACCATTCACAATCGCTGTCATGAAATGGGTTTAGGAACATTGAGAAATGTCTCTTTTATGAAGCGTGAAGATGGGGGTGCTCAAAAGAGGAACAGCTGTTGGAACAAAATTCAATGCACCGAAAGGTTTTGACCTTTGCTGAAACAATCAGCTCTCTAACGGAGATATACTTGACAGCTCGCAAGAAATTTGAGGCACTTGCCCATTATGACGCCCTCACCCATTTCCACAAAAATCTGAGTGCACGCGCTAATCTGTTTAAAATTGCCAACGACATTCAGTTTTTAGGCTCTCATCCACGTTCCGGCTTTAAGCAAACGGAACGGAGAGTTTATCCGTTTTACATGGCGCATAAGAAACCTCATGAGACTTGAGATTCTCGCTCTTTACTCCTTCTTATTCTTCGTATTCCATTCAATCAATCAAAACTATTCGCTTGGATTATCATAAGCAAAAGTGGCATATAGATAAAAAAGAAATAAAGTCGCTCATCCCCTCAAGTGCTCAAAAGGCTACCGCAATACAAAGCTACGCAATATCAGAAACGAGCAAAGAATATGATGGCCAATATGCATTTTTTACGATCAATTGAATATGTAAGCACATTGATGTCAATCATAATGGATAATACATTTAATAACAAAAAGTGTTTTAATATATATAAAATAATGTTTTTTAAATAAATAAAAAGCTTGTTTACTATACTATAATTTTTTCTAAAACACAGAAAACACTGAAGGCGTATATAAAAAATCCTGAAAAATCAATATAAACGCGGGATAATAGCATGAAAACAAGTTTTAAGAACGCTTCAATATGATTAATTATAGATTTTATACGTATTTTAGTTTTCATAATGATATTAAGTATAGATTTTTTTAACCAATTTGTATATAATACGATTTGTATCTGAAATAAATTGGGGACGTTTTTATGAAAACAAAATGTTTAGTTGCACTATCTATTTTCACCTTCATTACCGCTTCAACAGCGCAAGCAGCAGATACGGTAATCTTTAAGCAATCAGAACCGAAGGTTTCATTGCAAGATGTTTCATCGTCACGTATTTCACCGGTTACTGTTTCTGCGCCTTTTTCTTGGTCTGGTTTTTATTTTGGAGGACAAATTGGATATTTTTCCAATAAAAATACTCTAAATTACGCACAAGAAGCTAGGGAAGGAAAATGGGCTTGGGTTGATAGAGATTTATCACCGAAACTATCAGGATTGAGAGCAGGTTTGTATGCAGGTTCTAATATTGATCTGGAAGATCTTGTTTTCGGTTTTGATACCGATATGGTCTGGTCTGGAAGGAAAAGCACCCAAACAGACAATGGAAAGAAAATTCTAGATGAATTAAACTCCATTAACATTGCCTTTAAAAAAGCTGGGATTCCTATCATAAAACCTGCAGCTCAGGGTGAAACGATATCCAACTATGGTGACATTGTTGTTAGCAGTGTAACATTGAAAGAAACGTGGTCTGGTGCCACGCGTGCGCGTATTGGTTTTGCTTCCCATCGTCTTATGCCTTATATTGCAGGGGGTATAGCCTATACACAGATGCAATATATCATGTCACTTTTATCAAAATCGCAAGAAGATTCGACAATTTTTGCTTCTGGCAATGTGTTAGATGAGACAAAAACAATGTTTGGTTACACTGTTGGTGGTGGTTTTGATCTTGCAATGACAGATAATATCATCATGCGTACAGAATATCGTTATTCAGATTTTTTTAAAAAGAAATTTGCAAACGATAACCTTAAAATCTCTTCTCAAACGCATGATGTTCGCTTTGGTATCGCTTATAAATTCTAAGTTTTGTAGAAAAATTGAACGATTAAAAAACCCTGTTAAAAACGGGGTTTTTTAATGCCCCTTTCCCCCTAAAAAGACGTAGATTCTAAAAACCAGTACTAAACTGTAAACAAATAGTCACGAAACAATAAAGCCTCTCCCTCTCTTAAAGCAAGTTTCTATCCTCTCAGCCTTTCATGTCGTGCATTGGGAATATATAAAAGCTTTACCATCATACCATTGGGCGCCATCGTAAAATAAATGAGAGCCGTTATTTAAGAGATATTTCTTTAAAATAAATATGGATATTGTGCATCAATTGCAGTTTTATAAGATAATGTTGACTTGGCCTCCCCGCTCTTAAAGGATAAAGATTCTGAAAACCCATTTTAAACACCCATTTTTAAACACCATGTCCGTTTATAAAAACACAAAAACCCTTGGGGACTCTTGGGGGATTTTAGCGGGTTTCTTTGGGCTCCTCCGCATGGAATGCCTTTAAACCTAAAGCAAGACAAACACATTTAAGAATATCCAACACACACCGAAAAAATACTGTAACGTTTCAAGGAAGTATGCCCTATATGACCACACTTCAAACAACAGTATTTTACCGCTATTGTATGCCAGAGTGGAAAGAGGATATTGCGGTTCTCTGTTTATGTAATTTCTGTAACGGGGAGACAGCTTCATTTAGGGAGCACATGAAGTTTTCAAGGTAAAAACCAATTTCCAACCTTACCATTTCCCTCTGCTTTACAACTTTCAAAAGCCTCTAAAGCACTGTCTTTTAAAGAGAGGAGATTACGCATTACCTCATGCTGGTGTTTCTCACGGATCTTTTTTGGATCACACCCTTCATATCATACGGCAGCGCTTCAAACCAAACACACTCAAATTCAAGATACTTGGGTTGCCAATTCACATGCGTGTTTTAAAAAAACATCTCTCAAAACCCTCAAGCCCATTTTGCGACAGCACCTACAAGAATATAAAATCTATAGAGCAGCATCTCTACACTTCAATAAAAGTGCAAGCTGGCACCATCCATCATACACTTTACCTCCAATGATGCCCTTGAAACGGCATAAGAGGCATTTTTATTCATTTTTTGTAAAATTTCACTCCACGCGAGCTCATCTAGCTTGTAACGTACAAGCGACATGATTTTAGTTGATTTACTATAAACAGACTTGAAATGAAAGAATCCTACGGTGTTCAATGTTTTTCATTCAACATGCAAAACATTGAACACGGTCTATAAATCCCACGTTTTATAAACCCCCATGTTTTATAAATCCCACGTTCTATAAAACAACGTGATGCGCCATAACAGGATAAAGGAAAATATTTATGAAGTGGTGCGGGTGGTCGGACTCGAACCGACACTCCTCTCGGAACCAGATTTTGAGTCTGGCGCGTCTACCAGTTCCACCACACCCGCACACTGCTATAAAAGACAGGACTATAAAAGACAGACTTGTCGATTACTCCTTTGCACTATATGAAGAAGAACAGATTCGTCAACAGAAGACTTCTCATTTTTTAAGAATTCATATCATTTTCTTATCTATTTTATGAAATACTTTCTTTATTGGATTTCTCTACCGGATTTATAGCAATCTCATTTGTAAAGTCTTTACCTCTTAAATTTATAAAAAGCCTCATGATATTAAACAAATTAAAGCTTTGGACGATTTCTTTAGCAAATCGGCGTACAGCACCACATTGGCTTGGTTTCATTGCCTTTATTGAAAGTTCTATTTTTCCAATTCCCATAGATGTTTTATATATTCCGATGCTGCTTATCCATCAAAAGCGGGTTTATCGTTATGCTTTGATTGCGACGATCTGTTCTGTATTAGGAGGCATTGCCGGTTGGTTTATCGGACATTTTGCCTATGATACCCTTGCCAAACCCATTTTAGAAATTTATGGTAAGGTTGAAAGTTTTGAATCTCTGAAAAATAGTGCAACCCTGCAATTTCTAATCATTTTACTGATAACATCAGGTTTTTTTCATCTTCCCCCCATCAAGATTGTCACAATTTTGGCCGGTGTTATGAGTGTGCGTCTTGAACTTTTCATACTTATTTGTATTTTTTCTAGAGGCGCTCGTTTTTATCTTCTCGCGTGGCTGATTAAACACTTTGGGCAAAAAGCAATGAATTTTCTAATACAGCATTTCAAATGGATTGTTCTCATTGGTTGTGTTAGCCTCCTTTTAATTTATGGGATTTTCATAGCTTTTTTAAACAAAAAGCTTTTATAAGGAACAGACTTAATGGCATGCGTTTTGTCTTCTCACCCACTTTTACACAAACACCTTCATGTTGAACCCAGCAGAAAAGAACAAAGTTTATGGGCTTTTTTTCTCGCTTTTTGCTTGTCTGCCACAATAGGGATTGCCCTTGGTTTTGAATATTTCGGAGGATATCTTCCTTGCGATTTATGTCTCATAGAGCGTTTTCCCTATTATGGTGCCATACCATTTTTGCTCTTAGCAGGTTTTGGAGCATGTTTTTTTCGCATAACTGCTTGGATACAACTTTTATTTTTGTGTGTTTTTGTCTTAATGTGCATCAGCCTTGTTTTAGCCGTTTATCATGCGGGTGTTGAATATGGCTTTTGGACAGCTCCCCTCAGTTGTGGTTTAAGCGCAGTCAGAAAAACCTCAGACATTAACCAGCTGCTCAGCCAATTAAACAACATTCATCCTCCTTCTTGTTCTGAAGCATCCGCACGCTTTCTTTTTCTTTCATTTGCCGGTTGGAATGTCGTCTCAAGCCTATTTTTCTCCCTTATAAGCCTCTATATTACTTCAAAAGGGCTTCTTTCAGTCCATAAAAAACTCTAACCATAAAATAGAAACGAAACCGCGTGCACTCGTTCTCTCCAATAGCTTCCCCTCTAACCAACAACCCTCCAGTCACCAATCCCCACCCAAAACCACCCCACCGCCAAACCAACCAACCAACACCAACGAGTCACCAACATCCCTCCTCTAGCGTTGTACTCAAAAGACAAAAATAAGCAGATACATCCATTTTATGGTTTCACCTCTCTGTACTTATAAGCAACATTTTGATAAAAACTCGTGATAGAAAAGCCGTAAAATAATAAGTGAGGGGACCAATAAATATAAATGGTCTGCTATGGCTGAAGATAAGAACACAGAGCCTTCTACCCTATCACCTATTTCCTTAGATATAACCAAACTTGAAGAACCATGTGTTATGATGGAACATGATCATAATGCATGGCGCGAGCATATAAAAGAAAGAGATTTAAATGCTCCTTACGAAAAACCACCTCATATAAAACCACGAATCAAATCGGCACCACGCATCAGACAAGTTTTTTGGTGTGATTTTCCTCATGATTCGATACTCCCTGAATTTTGGAAAAAGCGGCCTGTTTTAGTGCTTTCTAAGAATGCAAAATTATATGGAAATGTGACAGTTTTACCTTTTTCAACGAAATCACAACCCAATAATCCCGCTGCGTATCCAATACAATCTCCCATAGAGAATAAAAAAGCATGGATTATCTGCAATTATGTCACAACAGTTTCTGTAAGTCGTTTAAGTTGCTCACGTACCGTTCCAAGGTTATCCTGCGAAGATTTTCATAAAGTTGTAGCTCTGATGCTCAAATATTTACCGCATTTACACTATTGACTTTTGAGAAAAATAAGTGTACCTATATCACCATACACGGCATCAGTAATGGTGGCCGCTTCCCCGCAAGGGGAGATAGGAACGAAGGAGTGGGAAACCGCTCCTTTCGTCATTTTTGGTATTTTTTTGAAAACTTTTTAGCCATTTTTGCAACCTTCCCTAGAACATATCCAATATCCCTCCTCCACCGTTGTTGTTTTGAAATATCTGCGATTTGGGATAAGCAGAAGACAATATCCACACCTTGGATCCGGTAAAGTTTCCCACGGAGATTACCGAGATGTTGTACATACTTATTATTTCATTGCACAAAAAATCGTGCTGCCGTTTCTTAAACTTTATATGATTTTCCGCAATGGGAATATCTTTCCAAGATTGAAAAAAGCTTCGCTTTATATGACCACACCTCAAACGATCGTATTTTACGAGATAACAAAGAAAATTCTCTAATAAATCAGAAATCAACACCCAACCGATTTCTATCTCTTCACCAAAAACAATTGTTTATTGCCCTAACCACATTATTTCACCGGTCACATGACCTAACATAGCTTTGCAGATAGACTTTCTTCCTCTTCTCCTAGAAACGATCTATGTTAAGCTATTTTGGGATTTACTGCTGAATTGCTTATGCTTGCACTTTGAATACCTTTTTCTCATTATACAAAAGGTAGATAAAAAAATAATTTCGTTTATCAGCTTTATTTTAAAGACACACCTATTTTTTACAGGATACGTTTTCCTTTCTATCAACCCTATCGCATTTAATACACTTGTCGTTTCTAAACATGAACAACCAAGCATCACAATGGAGCAATAGACTCTCATCACTTTCATGGGCACTTGCATTGACAAGAGATAAACAAGAGTATTGATCACCACACACGGAGCAAAAATCTATAGCGACTATGCCATAGACTTTCGCCACGCACGGGTTATTCTTAAAGCATATTTATGATGAGATAATCATTTATGACATCCTTTTTGTTGTGCCAAAGAACAGGTTTTGCTAACTAGTTTTACTATTGTGCAAATTTCTTAAGAAAAACTCTCACTCGCTCATAGATGACAAGATTTCTTTACCCAAGAAATGCACGATGCTCAACTTCGACTATTTGACAGTGATCATTTCAAATTTTAACCAACACGACAATACACCTACTCTAAACGATTTATGTACCACCTCATCCGCAACACATTGCCAAATATCCGTACATTTCCTCGAAAAATTTTCACACTTTTACGCATAGTAAAAAAAAGATTAACTTTAATCATGTTGCACTCCATTTTAATTGATTTGGATTTTAAAATGCCCAAAAAAATCAAACAAAAATAGAGAGGTAAGTTACGAAAACTACAGGGTAAATTTTACTGCCCCAAAATGTCTATTTTTCCCCGCCTGAACAGTCAGAGAAACACTATAAAAATTATTTTCATTGAAAAACAATTACTTATAATCTAGGGAAGAAAAGTAAAAATCTCCCCCAGAAAAAGAGATTATCTTCAGAATTATCAAAAAAAACAGCACAATTTTAGTGATCTTTTTATTTTTTTTCTTTTGATAAAAGAGAGCTGGCAGGTGTCTTAGGCGCCCCTCCGGTAGGTTCCCAATTCGCAACAGCCGCTAATTCCTCAATAACATCCTTTTTTAACTTACCATTTTTCTTATTGTGTAAATCATATTGATCAGCATTCTGTTGCAACCATTTTGCAAGCGTTCCTTTAACAGTTTTACCACCCTCAACCTCACTCACCGCTTCCCATGCCGCAACAATAGCAGCAAGCTTTGGAGCATAACGTGGATGCGTTGGATCTTGAAACGCATATTTTTGGTCCTTAGTCTCAGCAGAATCATCCTCAGGGAAAAAAAATGGAGGGTACAGACCACGCGATGAAAGCCATTCTTTTAAATCATCAACGCGAACATATGAGGAATCTGCATCTATAAAATCCGAAAAATTATAGTACGACCATTCTATCTCTAATCGATTGCTTTTTCCCGCTTGAACGATAGCATGATAGGCTGCACGGAAATTAGCAGTTTTCTCTGATGATACGGAAAGGTTATCTTCGTAAATATCACTTTTTTCTGGTTCTAATTTGTTGACAAACAAATACTTTCCTGGATTTAATCCAACTATTAAAAGCGCTGCCTGCAGTATTGTTAGTTTTTCAGAAAGCCGCCAAAATTTCAAACCATCACTATTTTCCATATATGCTCCCTTTTTTTCTGCACAATTTCGCTCTTTTTTAAAAACATCAAAAACGTTTGTTAACGCGTAGAGATTATGCACTTTTCATATTTCAACTCATCCCATACTTTAAATAAAAACACAGCACCCACACCCCTCCTTGTGATACACAAGAAAATGATTTGAATTGCTTCAATATAAGAAGTTTTGAAGTGAGAGGAAACCTACTGAATTTTGGGCTTTCATACAAGATATCAGGCAAGTTACAAGGCGATAAATGCCCCTTCATAAAGCATAAATTTTTATGCGTGATCAAACAATTTGATATGATAATATCTCTTTCATTTATGCACTCCCACCCTTAAACCTGCCCCTGCAATTACAGCACAAAAGATAATTCATTACATCAAATCCACCTAAATGCAAAAGCTGTAACAACGCTCAATGCGCGTAAATATCATAAGAATACTGTCTTACACCTCTACAAGCAGAATGAGTGGCGTAAAACTGTACAATAAAATGCCATGCCTATAATGAACCGTTCTAAAGACTGTCGCAACACTGGGAGCTAAGGTGTATGATGATGCCGGCTTGCTCTTTTATAAAGCGTAAAGATTAAGAAGACTCAATGGAGTTTATATTATTTCATGGAAATTTTGCGGCTCTACCCTTCTATACTCTTCACGGGGATCACCCTCGCGAAATGGGCTTTTGTCCCTTGAAAAAGGTCTCTTTTAAAGAATCATCTCAAATTCCAAGAACTGTTACAGTCTTTTGAACGCATCAAATGAATGATAGAGTCATCCTATTTTTTTCCATATATTCACAATACATTGAAATGCTCCATTCAAACATCCCTTTAGCAAAATAAAGCACATTGTCTCTTAAATTTTTTCACGCAATTATTTCTTTCATGCGCCCCTCTCGTCTCCATTTGATAAATTTCCTTGTACTTTCTCAGCATCCCATCACCTTTTTTCTCAGTGCAACCTTTTTGTAATTTGTCAGTTTTTAACTTTTAGATTGACTTTCGGTTTATTTTTCTTATGTTTTAGAATTATTCTAAAGTGCAGAGGAACAGAAAATGTTGAGATCGTTTTTTTCATTTGTACAACGTAAAGCTCTGTCCTTTCGTTCAGCACAAAACGTGATACTTAAAGCGCTCAAAATAAAAGAGCAACATGCGGCGCTCTATTTAAAATATGCAAAAGCTCTAGAACCTTATTCCTCTAAGGAAGCCGCGGTTTTTACCGCCATGGGGCTTCAAGAGCTTAAAAATTATAAGCAACTTTTGTGCCTTTCTTGCCATAATCGTGCAAACACTATCGGTTCATTATGTGACAAAACTTCTCTTGTGAAAGGCAAGAACCGCCATCCCTCCCAAAAAACAACAGCGGCAAATCACACCATAAAAAAAACTTCGAAAACGCAAAGACAAACACTTTTGACTTGGATTCAACCAGGTCTTGCAGGATTAATGGATGGCTCTGTCTCCACCCTTGCCCCCATTTTTGCCGCAGCTTTTGCCACGGGAGACACGCATCAAACTTTTTTGATAGGGCTCTCAGCTTCAATTGGTGCGGGACTTTCAATGGGTTTCACAGAAGCAGCCCATGATGACGGAAAATTATCAGGGCGTGGTTCGCCATTAAAAAGAGGTCTTGCCAGCGGCATTATGACAACATTAGGAGGACTAGGCCATACTCTTCCCTATTTGATCAGCTCTTTTTATGTAGCGACAATTATTGCTTTTATCATTGTTTTTTTCGAACTCGGCGCCATCGTCTGGATTCAGAACAAATACATGTCCACTCCCTTTTGGCGCGCCTCTTTACAGGTCATCATTGGTGGTGCTCTGGTTTTTGCCACGGGTATTCTTATCGGTAGTATCTAAAAATCTTATCTGTAACCATAATTTAGATCTCAAATAAGCGCATGCCCCTAGGCATAAGCCATCCTTGATGATGCCATTATTGAAAAATGCCATTGATAATGTTAGGTGGTGTTTTGGAATATTTTAAGTCAGTAAGAGATGATAAGCAAGCTCTGGGGACAACCTATATCCACACACCTTTATCGACTTGGTTTTATAGATATCTTTTGTTAAAGTATCATTTTCTTCTAGACCTCATATTTTGGAAATGCCTCAATCATGTCGCACACTGAAACCAACGCCCCTCTAAACAATCATCCTGTCTCTTCTCAATCTTCACATGCCCAGACTTTATTTGTTCAGCGTCTTGCACACGGACAAGGTTTAGAACTTCCTTGCTACGCGACAGCGGGTTCTGCGGGTCTTGATCTACGGGCAGCAATTGGAGAAGAAGAAACGCTTGTTCTTGCCCCTGGGCAGCGGGCACTTATTCCAACAGGTCTCATTTTTCATTTATCACTTGGGTTTGAAGCACAAATACGTCCACGCTCTGGCTTAGCCTTAAAACACGGCATCACATGCCTCAACACTCCAGGAACGATTGATAGTGACTACCGTGGTGAAGTCAAAGTCCTTCTTATCAATTTAGGCCAAGAAGACTTTTCCATCCAACGGGGCATGCGCATTGCCCAAACAGTCATCGCCCCCGTATCCCAAGTTAATGTTTGCACCATTGAACCAGAGCAAAATACCCAAAGCCATATAGAGAGCCGTGGAACAGGAGGTTTTGGTTCAACGGGACACACTTAAGAAGCTCTGAAAAATCGCTACTCTCAAAATAACACACATACTTATTCCAACCACTCTTTCACTGGAAATTCTTTGAGCTTTTAAAATGCAGAGGGAATGCGCATTTGCTTTCAAAGTTTTTTCACTAAACGCACCTCTAAACAAGCATCTCTCAATTACGTCTCGTGCGCTATACAAAACTTCATTATCACCAGATACCCCTCCCCCATAACAAAAACATTGGCATTAAACATTGAGAGCTCACACACCGCTGGTAATGTCGACAATCTATACATCATATTGATTTATAATAATAATGAATTGTCTTGCAACTTAAATGAGAAATCTCAATACTGTAAGATTGTTTCATGGCAAGCCTATTTATATTAAATCAATCAAAAGCATGTTTCTCACATTCCAAACGTGGCTAGCATGCAGATAAAAACTGAAAAAATGCCTACAATAAATAGCACTATCACAACATTGGAAAAAAATATAAATACGATAATGGTGCTCGCTTGCTCTTTTGTTAAGCATAAAGATGGTGATGTTTGATAGGTTTTTTATTATGTTACGGGGGCTTTAACGTTGTACCATTTATGAACACCGCCGCAAAAAAGGCTTTAAGATGTATTAAGACACACAACAATCGCCCTTGGCTATTTTTCTTGATCGCACCTCTTGCGGCAAGATGAGTAGAGCTTAATCCTAAAAAAAACGATTCAATATATGAACCCCCTGCATAATATCAAACCCATGCGTATTTGGTTTAATAAATCCACGGAACCCTCATCAATTTCACTCTACGACTTTGAGTAATATGCTTTGCTTCCTGCAACAAAGGCTGTTTTTTTATCACTAATCAGAGACATCGGCTGGAATATTAGCGTTTCCCGCAGGGCTCGTTGTTACGGCATCCACACGCCCCACAACGTTACCACCCGCTCCATCGACAGCAGCATCCGCTACCCCTGTTGTTTTATTATTGATCTCACCTCTTGAGACAAGATTGGTAGAGTTTTGCAATCCTACAAGACCGATTTTATTATATCCAGCCATGCGTATTTGATTTAATAAATCGATGACAGTACCATAATCAATTTCGCTATCCGCTTTGATTAAAATTTTTGCCTCTAAATTTTGCGTAGTTTCCCTCAACAAAGCTTCTCTCAAAGCTGCTTGTTCTACAAGATGATCACCAATGTAAAGAGAACGATCTTTTTGCAACGTAACATAAAGAGGTTCATCAGACTGAACCACTGAAGGTGCTTGAGTTATAGAAGGAAGCTGAACGGAAATGGCAGATGTTGCCAAAGGCGCAGCAACCATAAAAACAATAAGCAACACCAATACAACATCAATAAAAGGGGTCACATTGATTTCGCTTTGCAACCCACTCTCGTCTATATCCCAATCATTATTAAGGCTTGCTTTCATTTTTTATGACTTTTCTGTTGTCTTTGTCTATCAAGTTCACGGCTCAAGAGCCTTTCAAGAGCAGCAGCGATATCGCCTAAATCACTGCGATAACCACTCAAAGCACGCATAAGGCTATTATACATAACAACGGCGGGAATAGCCACAAAAAGCCCAACAGCCGTTGCGAATAAAGCTTCAGCAATTCCAGGCGCCACCACATCAAGTCGCGTTGTTTGAGACTGAGCAATCCCAATAAAAGAGTTCATAATTCCCCAAACAGTTGCAAAAAGACCAACAAAAGGAGCAATTGCGCCAATAGTTGCAAGAACAGCACTTCCACATGCAACACGGCGTGTAGCAGCCAGCAAGCAGCGTGACAAAAGTGAATGAACCCTTTCTTTTAAACCTTCATGAACATCGCGAACCCTAGCATCACGAACATCGCGGGAAACATCTTCATATTGATTGCTCTCCTCATAAAAGAGAATATCTTCAATCGTTTGTGCCCTTTCCCCTGTACTGGTTTTTTCACCAGAGCTTTCGTTTATCCCTTCAGGAGCAGAAAAATGAACCTGTTGTGCAGAAAGATACACCTCTTTAAGGACTTCTTTGAGAAAAAATACACCAGCCCCTTTGCTTTCTTTCAAGCTAGCTGCCAAACGCGTAAGAGTCTGAGCATTTAGAACCAATTGAAGTTCATGACGTACTCTTCGTTTTACCAAAGTGATCTCAACAATTTTCACAAAAGCAATTGTCCAAGACACAAGTGAAGCAAGTAACAAAATAATGATAACCGCTTTCACCACCCAATCAGCAGCCATAAACATAGAAAGAGGAGAAAAATCATGCGTTGTCACTACAGCAGACATATTATCTAAAGGTACTGTTTCAGATTCCATTTTTATCTCACATTCTTGTGCTCTTATCTTTATTTATGAGCTGGGTCGTCACCCCGCATAGCATCACTGTTCCAAAATGCCACGACCCTTTTAACGTCACTTGTGTATTCCTCTTAAGAAAGAAAACTTGATAAATCAAGTATAGTTTTATTCCACAAGCTCTCTCTTAATTCTAAAGAAATCACTCAAGAAATTTTTCTCTAACAATTCAACAAGTTTATCTTACTCAATCAATTTATTGCATAAATTAGGCAAAATGATAAAGTTACAAGAAATATCGCATATAATATTTTCATTTATAAGAATAATTTATCATCATTCCTGTTAAATGAATTCCTCATATCGCAAAGCTTCTTTCATTTCAGCGGCTCTTTTAAATCCAACAAAATATTTGCTTACATGAAACAAGCAGCAAAAATATCATAAAATCCTCGGAGAAAAGGATATGCACTTCTCTAACAACCAGTGCACTAAAGTACCTTCTATCCAAATAAAAATATACCTTTTTTAAAAAAAGAACTATCGCAATATCTTAAACTGACCAAAAGTATAATGGGAGAGCGCGTGTTGCCCCCAAATACATAGAGAACAAAGAGCCACAATATCATTTCTTTTTCTTTGCTTCAAAAACATAAAAATGACATTATTTCTGCCGCAAACTCACAATAACCATGTTTTTTACCTGTCACAAGCCTAAAAAATAAACCTCAACACGCTTTTAAAAAACTTTTATAAAAACTGTGCCATGAGAAACTGAAGAATGGTGCTAAATTCTTGCAAAAGCATAAGACAATTTTTAACAAATGCGACCCTTTACAGACAGAGCATATCGTATAGGAAAGATTTATTTTATCAAAAACAGTTTTAAATTCGACAAAATGAAAGGAACCAAAAAAAGCTTTTGGCGTTACTCAAGCAGTGAAAATTTTCACTCCAATGCAAATGATCACTATGAACACACCAATACAAATATAATGAATCAAGAGGGAAAAATACCATGGCCCATAATAAAACAACACAGCACGATAAATCAGCCGTAGAAAAAGACCAACAAAAAGACCTACAAGGACAATTAGAAAAGTTACGCACTGAAATTTCAGGGATTACCTCAACCCTAACAGATCTTGGTGCAAACAAATTCAACGCCGCCAAAGACAAAGCAGAAAAACTATATCACTCAGCGAAAGAAAGTGGTGAAGACATGATGTCTCAAGCAAAAGACAAAATCAGTGATCTTGAACAAACCATGAATCAATGCGTTCGCAAAAATCCTGGCAAAAGCGTTTTGTTTGCCGCAGGGGTTGGTTTTATTCTTTCTCAATTACTACGTCGTTAAGCAATGCATAAGTTTATCGCTCCTCTTTTAAACCATCTTGTCGGTGGAGGGCTTAAAAGCACAGTCAAGCAAGTACGCCTTCAAGCAATTTTCTATGGGTTTATTGGCATTTCATTCTTCATGTCTTTGCTTTTTTTATGTACCATCGGTTTTATTGCGTTATGTTCTGTTATGAAGCCTCTTGCCGCCGCTAGTATCATGTTTTTAATTTGTCTTTCTCTTGCGGGATTAGGTCTTATTATCAGTCGCATTCTCAAAACTTATCAACGCTATGACCAACAAAAAAAGACAGAAGAACAACGCCATAAACTCATGACAGATGCGACCGTTTCCAGCCTTGCAGCTCTCAGTCAACATCTCCCTTTTGCCAAATTGAGTGTTCCCATACTCGGACTTGCAACTTATTTTCTGTGGAAAAAAGATAAAAAAGACCGCTTTTCAGAGTAAAATATGTAAAACTGTCATTCTAAATCCCCCCCCTCAATGTGCTTTCTTTTATAACAAAAGAAAGCACATTTTTTCCTCATAGCCTCTTTAGCTTCTTCAAAAGCCTGAAAAAATCCCCTTCATTTTGGATAAAAATTCCATAGAACCGCTTCCCTTTCAGATGTCCCCATGTTTCATGAACATAGCAACATGAGGCAAAGCTTGCATTAAAAGTTCTGGTTTGATTTGAAGCAATTGGTTGTTTTTTGAAGGCAAGGTATTTTCAGTTTTACCTTTTCTCTATTTTTTCATAAGCCTTTTTTCATGACCAAAGGTCACATCAGTAGTTTGCATGTGTTCATATTTTCTGAACACTCATGTTTGTTACAATGACTATTTTGTTTAGGGGAAGGAAACGCGCTCTCCCATAGCGCTGTAGTGAGCAACCTATATGCGTAAGCGAGCTTTAAACACAACAAATTTCCATAACGAACGTTGTCCACCAAGGAGTGCGTGGATTATAATTAACTTTTTTCTGATAAGATTTGCAGTAGAATATTGTCTTGATTTTTAAATAGCGCTTAAGAGGACGCTTTATCAATAATGGTCAATGGGATTATAGCTCCCATGATCTCTTCGCCAATCTTCTGGTTGTTGAAATTGGCTCGACCATAAACCGTTTTGTGCTTTTTGAGCAGCAGATTGTAGAATTTTATAGTCTGCTGGGGATGGAAAATGATGCTGATCTTTTGTCAACACCATCAACCCTTCTGCCAGCCCCAAACGTGCCAGATCAACCCCATCTACAAAACATTGTGCATAATGAACCTGTTGAATGACACGTGCTTGCCGACAAGTAACATTTTTATCGATTGTTTTTGAGACAAGCCAAGCAGTAACAAAAGCACCACATGGCCACTTAACTCCGTTGCGTAAGGCAAATTGCCTCATTTCACAGCTTTCCACACCATATAAGCGGATATCACGGATGATCTTTTTTCTCCACCCATCATCTACAAGCGTAATCATTTTAAAGGTCACACCACTTGTGACCTGTATAGCGCCGGAATAGACCGGCACATTTTCTTCATAAAATTGTGATGCGATTGGTTCTGAATGCAACACCACATTTTGTTGGCTTGCGTCTTGTTGGTTTGCATAATCTATCAATTGTGACTTCGGCTTTTGAACGGGGTTTTCTATTGTCTTTTCTGATCCTTTTAAAAAAGAATTTTGAGTAAGTTGTTCATTATTTTTAATTAAATAAAAGTATCCTAAAATAATAATACAAATTAAGACAATATATTTAGGCGCTGCTCGAAGATGTTTTAAAAGTATCATTTTGAATATTACTATATTTTTTGTTTATTAAATAATAAAAGATTAAATATTATTAATTTATCGATAGAAAAATTTATTTTTTTCATTTATATGATTCCCGATTAATATTTTGAATATTAATTTTTCTATCAACTTAAACATAAAGCGGGGAATTTTTCATGAAAAACATGAATAATTTGTTCAGTTGTGAACATACCTTACAAAAAACTACTCTATCCAACACACAAAAGAAATGGTTAACAGCAGCATTGATGCTGTTTATTGCCTTCATCGCACTGAGTGAGCCAGCATTTGCCGCAGGTGACTTTGGAAAAGTTGAAACTGCTCTTGATCAATTAGTCAAAGCTTTAACAGGAAACATTGCAAAATCGATTGCAACCATTGCGGTTGCTGGTATTGGGCTTGCATGGATTGCTGGTTATGTTGAAATGCGTAAAGCTTTCTTTGTTTGTGTTGGCATCGGCATTGTTTTTGGTGCACCACAAATCGCATCAATGTTTATGTCTTAATTAGCTTGACTCTAGCCTTTCAAAGCCATGAAAGAGCACGACAAGCTAACAGAAGATACGTTATTTCTTGCTTGCACACGCCCTGCAATGATTGCGGGCGTGACGGTGGAAGCTATGGGATTAAATGCGATAGGAACGATGATGTTGTTCATTATGACAGGCAATATTTTTCTTATCACCTTTGGTGTGATGCTGCATTTCATATTCAAGGAAATCCTAAAGCATGACCATAACAAATTTCGTATTCTTCTGACATGGCAAAAGACATCTATTTTTGCCAGAAATTCGAGTCTATGGGGTGGGGGAAGTATTTCTCCATTACGATTAATTCGTAATTATGAGGAATTATAATGAATAGAACAGAGCGCAAACGTGAAAAGCAGCCAGAGGCGATCATTCCTTACGTGCGCCATGTCAATAAACACATCATTGCGCTGGATTCACGCGCTCTCATGAGCGTTATTAAACTTGAAGGCATTAACTTTGAGACAGCGGATATTATTGATCTGAATGTGCTTCACGAACAACTCAATAATCTTTTTAAAAACATAGCGGATGAACGGATAGCGCTTTATAGCCATATTATCAGAAAGCGTGAAACGATTTATCCGGATGGGACTTTCAGATCGGCATTTGCCAAGCAATTAGATGATAAATATCGCGAGCGGATGGTTTCACAGGAGCTTTATCGCAATGATCTTTATCTTTCGATTTTGTGGAATCCACACGTTGATCAAACGGATAAATTAGTGGAGTTTTTCAAACGTTTAGGCAAAGCCAAGCAAGAAAAGACAGAAGTTGATGCAGAGTCCATTCGCAAGCTTGAAGATATTACCACAGATCTTATTCAAAATTTAGAGCGTTATGGTGCAAGAAGACTGAGCCTTTATGAACATGAAGGTAATATTTATTCGCAGCAAAGTGAGTTTATCCACCAATTAGTGGGAGGTCGTCGTGAACGTATCCCTCTCACATGGGGAACGATAGCTTCGACTGTTTATTCAGACCGTCTCATTTTTGGGAAAGAGATCATAGAAATACGTTATGAGGCGGAACAGCGGTTTGCGGGCATGTTTGGTTGGAAAGAATATCCAGCAAAAACCAGGGTAGGCATGGCGGATGGTTTGCTCACGCTTCCCTTTGAGTTTATTTTCACCCAATCTTTTGTTTTCAAGAGCAAAAACATTGCCAAGCAGATTATGGGGCGCAAACAAAACCAAATGGTCAATGCAGGAGATCGAGCAGGTTCACAAATTATGGAACTGGATGATGCGCTTGATGATCTTGAATCCAATCGTTTTGTTTTAGGGGAACATCATTTATCATTGGCAGTTTTTGCTGATACGCCGCAAGAGTTAGCGGATAATCTTGCCAAAGCGCGTTCTCGTCTTACAGATGGTGGGGCTGTGATTGCGCGGGAAGATTTAGGGTTAGCGGCGGCTTGGTGGGCACAATTGCCTGGCAATTATGCTTATCGCACCCGCTCTGGTGCAATAACAAGCCGCAATTATGCAGCGCTTTCTCCTTTTCATTCTTTTCCGGTTGGAAAAATAGATGGCAATGTGTGGGGACCAGCGGTAGCCTTGATGAAAACCTCTGCTGGTTCACCGTTTTATTTTAACTTTCACTTTGGTGATTTAGGCAATACGTTTGTTTGTGGTCCCTCTGGTTCTGGGAAAACGGTTATTGTCAATTTTCTTTTAGCGCAACTTCAAAAGCATGATCCCAATATGGTCTTTTTTGACAAAGATCGGGGTGCAGAACTTTTTGTCAGAGCGGGTGGCGGCACTTATATGCCTTTGAAGAATGGTAAACCAACGGGCATAGCACCGCTAAAAGGCTTAGACTATAACAATCCAGCAGATAGAGTTTTTTTACGCCAATGGATTATAAAGCTTGTTTCGTCTGAAGATCAAAAGATCAGTGAATCAGAAAGACAAGACATTACGGCGGCTGTTGACCAGCTTGCCTTGTTGCCAAAAGAACAACGGACGATCTCTGCCTTACAAATGTTTTTTGACACCACGCATAGGGAGGGGATAGCGGGTCGTTTAGAAAGATGGTGTAAAGGCAATGCCTTAGGGTGGGTTTTTGACAATCCTGATGACGACATTGGCATTGATGCAAAATTTATTGGTTATGACATGACGGATTTTTTAGACAATAATGAAATTCGTCCACCATTGATGATGTATCTTTTTCATAGAATTTTATCTCTGATTGATGGGCGTCGTATTATCATTGTCATTGATGAATTTTGGAAAGCCTTAGAGGATGATTCCTTTAAAGCCTTTGCGCAAGACAGGCTGAAAACTATCCGTAAACAAAATGGTTTGATGTTATTTGCAACGCAATCTCCCAAAGATGCGATCAATTCGACCATTGCCCACACCATTATAGAGCAATGCCCCACACAAATTTATTTTCCTAATCAAAAGGGCAATCATGGGGATTATGTAGAAGGGTTTAAATTATCAGACAGAGAATTTAACCTGATACAATCAGAATTAAGCCGTGAGTCACGGCGTTTTCTCATCAAACAAGGACAAAGTTCAGTTGTAGCAGAACTAAATTTACGCGGCTTTGATGATGAAATAGCCATTTTAAGTGGCACCACCAAGAATATTGAACTCCTAGAGACCATTATGGATGAAGTTGGACAATCTCCAGAAAAATGGCTTCCTATTTTTCAAGAAAGGTCAAAGCAATGAAAAAACTTTTATTGGCAACAGCCGTCTATGCAGCTTCATTTGGCTTTCAAACAAATGCCTTTGCCATCGTGGTATTTGATCCCACAGCTGCTGCTAACATGGGAGAACAAATTCGGAACAGCATGCAACAACTTAACAAATTGCAAGAACAAGTTCAACAAGGAAAACAACAGCTTGAGCAATTAAAGAGCCAACTCGATCAAGCGAAACAATTATATAACTCCCTAAATGTCAAGCCTGACATTTCGGGATTGAAAGAGATGTTTAACAAGCAAGGGAGCAGTGGCGCCCTCCCTTCTGACTTTAACCACTTTCAACAATCGATGGGCAGCGGTGGCGGCGGCGGCGGCGGCAGCAAAAACACGCAAAAATGGCAAGAAGAACTTAAATACAAAGAGCCCGCGGGGGGCGCAGGATCAAAAGAAGCAGTAGATGCTTTTTACGCACAGGAAGTGAAAAAAGCCGAACAGCGCGTAGTAGGACAAGCAGCCAAAGGACAAGACGTCTACGAAGAAGCCAGTGAAACACAAAAAAACATTACCAAGCTTCTTGACGAACTTGGAAGTACTGAAGATGCGGGTAAAATTCAAGGCATTCAAGCACAATTATCAGCGGTACAAGCAGACCTCCAAACAAAAATACTACAAATGCAAGCTGCCATGATGATTCAACAAGCAGAAGAAAAAGCGGCAGAAAGACGTGAAATGGAAGAATTTAAAGCACGAACCAAAGCTTTAGCCCAAAAAATGCGTGGTCAATAAAGAGTAAAAAAGAGGGGATTGAACATGAACAAGATCATCATAACAACATTGCTACTTTGCACAGGGCTTATGGCTGCTGGTTGTGAAAAAACCTACAGCGTAGAAGAACTTAAAAAAAATAAAAAACTGATGGAAGAAGTATTAGTGAAATGTTTGACGTCAGGGGATTTGAATTCGAAAAATTGTAAAAATGCAGAGCAAGCTGAATTTGAAAACCGTAAAAATTGGAAAGGCTTTGGCTCTACAAATGACGATAAACAAGAATCTGAAAAGAAACAGGACAATAAATAATGAATAAAGTTCTCATAACAACATTGCTACTTTGCACAGGGCTCATCACAGCTGGATGTGAAAAAACTTATAGCGTCGCAGAATTTAAAAAAGATAAAAAATTATTTGAAGAATGGGCTGTGAGATGTGGATGGTCAGGAACTTCAAAAAATTGTGAAAATGTAAGAGTAGCCGATCACGAACTTGCGGCAGAGCGCAGGAAAAAGGCTGAAGAAGAAAACCGTAAACGTAGAGAAGAATGGGAAAAAAAGCAAAAAGAAGAAGAAGCTAAAAGAAAAGCTGAACATGAAAAATGGAAAGCAGAACAAGAAGCAAAGCGACGCGCTGAAGAAGAACGAATTGAAAAATGGGAAGCTGAAGCTGAAAAACGGAGAATTAAAGAAGACGCTGAATGGCGAGCTAGAATTAAAGAGGATCAGAAAAGAATAGATAAGATCTGGAGCACGCCATGAAGAAAATCGTCATCACCACACTGCTACTTTGCACAGGGCTGATCACCACTGGATGTGAAAAAACCCACAGCGTCGCAGAATTTAAAAAAGATCACAAATTATACGAAAAATGGAAAATGAAATGTATGACATCAGGGGATCTCGATTCGCAAAATTGTAAAAACGCAGAGCAAGCTTATCGTGAGAGTCTTCCAACATGGGGATGGGGGAGAACTGGCTCAACAAATGACGATAAACAAGAATCTGAAAAGAAACAGGACAGTCATTAATCATGAATAAAGTTCTCATAACAACATTGCTACTTTGCACTGGGCTCATCACAGCTGGTTGTGAAAAAACCTATAGCGTCGCAGAATTTAAAAAAAATGAAAGCTTAATAAGAGAGTTTCAATGGAAGTGTGGAGCTTCTGATAATTCGAAAAATTGTCAAAATGTGCGACAAGCCGCGAAGGAACTTGATGAAGAACATTCTAAGAGAGCGTTAGAAAATTATAATAAAGCTCTAGAGAAAATAAATAAAAGGCGAGAAGAACGAGAAGCAGAAGAGCGCGCTAAACAACAACAGGACAATAAATAATGAATAAAGTTCTCATAACAACATTGCTGCTTTGCACAGGGCTCATCACCGCTGGATGTGAAAAAACCTATAGCGTCGCAGAATTTAAAAAAGATAAAAATTTACGCTTCGAGTGGGATGCGAAATGTGGATTTGCAGGAACTTCAAAAAATTGTGAAAACATGCGGTTAGCATTTTTAGAACTTCAGAAAGAATATGAAGCAAAAGCAGCAGAAAGAAGCCGTAAAATTGACGAAGAAAATCGCAAATCAATGGAAAAATTGAAAGCTGAAATGATGGCCGATCTTGAAAAA
Source organism: Bartonella sp. AA81SXKL (assembly GCF_042196945.1). Lineage (NCBI taxonomy): Bacteria > Pseudomonadati > Pseudomonadota > Alphaproteobacteria > Hyphomicrobiales > Bartonellaceae > Bartonella > Bartonella sp. AA81SXKL. The sequence continues at coordinate 71,043 of NZ_JBHIRH010000001.1, forward strand.
AGAGAAGCTGAATATCAAAAAAGGCAAGCTGAAAAAAAAGCAAAAGAGCGCGCTGAACAACAACAAAATAACCATTAAGACATAATGAAGAGCGGAGCATCTCAATGGCAGTAGAAAGTAAAGGCATATTCACTAAGATAGACAATATGTTGATGGATCCCCTTACAAAAATAATGGATAGCACCATTACACATCGCTATTGCGCTTTAGCTGCTCAACTTAAAGAGCTTCGTATACTCTATAATATATTTATGGCAACATTATGTCTGTGCTCTAGATTTATCATCACTGGTTATAAAAAACCAGAACATAGCAGAATTTAAAGATTGTGCTCAAACCTTGTAAAACTGAAAGGAAAAAGGGGAAATATTGATGAATAAAGTTCTCATAACAACATTGCTACTTTGCACAGGGCTTATCGCTGCTGGATGTGAAAAAACCTATAGCGTCGCTGAATTTAAAAAAGATAAAAATTTACGCTTTGAGTGGGATGCGAAATGTGGATTTGCAGGAACTTCAAAAAATTGTGAAAACATGCGGTTAGCATTTTTAGAACTTCAGAAAGAATATGAAGCAAAAGAAGCAGAAAGAAGTCGTAAAATTGCAGAAGAAAATCGCAAAAGATATGAAGAATTTATGGCGAAACAAAAAGCCAGACTTGAAAAAAGGGAGGCTGAGACTCAAAAAATACTCGAAAAACAAAGAGCGGAAACACGCGCTGAAGAAGAACGAAGAGCAAAAGAGCGCGCGGCAGAAGAACAACAAAATAACCATTAAGACATAATGAAGAGCGGAGCATCTCAATGGCAGTAGAAAGCAAAGGCATATTCACTAAGATAGACAATATGTTGATGGATCCCCTTACAAAGACAATGAATGACGCCATTGCCCATCTTTCATCAAGCTTAGGTGCTCCGCTTAAGCTGTCTTGTACCATTTACATTATATTTATGGGCTACAATATCATCTATGGGCGCTCTTCCATGCCCTTATGGGAATTTATAGCGACAACTTTCAAACTCGGCATCGTTGTTTCACTTGCCACAAAGGCTGCTCTTTATAATGAGTGGGTCAGTGGTATATTTTTCCATGATCTGCCAAATGCCATTGCAAATGTCACACAAGGTGCACATGTGGATCGAAATGTATGGGACAATATGATGAACCAAGCTGGAGCACAAGTTTTGGACGCAGCAAACCAGTACACAGGTCTGACTCAAATGGGGATGTTTATTGCGACATGGATTGCTGGTTTTATCTGCCTAGTTGCTGCTGCCTTTTTTTGTCTAGTCGGTTTTGTTGTTTCATTATTTGCTAAATTGGGTTTGTTTCTTGTCCTATCAATAGGACCACTCTTCATAAGCCTCTATATGTTTTCCTCAACCAGAAAATTCACAGAGGCATGGTTAGGGCAAGTTGCAAACTTCATCATTTTATATGTGTTAGTCGTGCTGCTTGGTGGTTTATATGTTAACATTTCAATGAAAGTTTTTTCAGGAGATATTACAAATATCTTCACTACTTTAATTCAGTTCTTGGTTGTTGGTCTTGGTGGTATTTACCTTTTCCTCAGACTCCCTGATATCGCATCAGCTTTAGCCTCTGGGGGAGCCTCCCTTACAGGCTCAGCACCAGTTGCTAAAGCAACGGCTCAACTAAGTGGACGAGCTGCTAATGCAGCAACAAGGGGCATTAAAAAATTAGCATCACTATTAAAAAAGGTCTAAGTTCAAATGCGGGAATTTAAAAAAATTGGGATTATCTTACCATTTCTCTTTCTCAGTGGCTGTATGTCTTCACCAAACACACTGAAGTCACTCCCAAAATGTGATGGATATTCTAAACGTCCACTCAACAGATCAATGTGGAATTGGGAAGGGAAAACGCCCTCTCCCACGCCCATTATCATCAGTAACAACACCCCTTCACCCCTAAAAGAAGGGAAGCTGGAAATGCTTCTGGCACAAAAATTAACGGATGAAGAAATCAAATCTTACAAAAATTGCGGGCAAAAAGCATGAAAGAAAAAGACATAGAACAATACATTGCTGAAGCGCGCTCGTTTGATCAAGATCGCATGCTCGCCTCACGCCGCACCACCCGCGTCTCGCTTGCCATTGCCGGCATAGCCGTTGCAGTTGCAATAATGTCTTCTCTCGCGGTCATCACCCTCACACCCCTTAAAACCGTGGAACCTTTTGTCATCCGTGTAGACAATTCAACCGGCATCACCGAAGTTGTGGAAGCCTTAAAAGAAGGTCCAACAAACGTCGACGAAGCCATCACACGCTACTTTGCCGCAAAATACGTCCGCTCCCGTGAAGGCTTCACCACAGAAGAAACACAACACAACTTCCAAACCATCTCCCTCCTCTCTTCCTCAGAAGAACAGGAAAGATTTGCCAGCTGGTATGGAGCAAGAAATCCCCAAAGTCCTCAAATTCTCTATAAACACGCCGCCGTTACAATAACAATAAAATCAATCTCCTTTATCAATGACGATGTCGCCCAAGTGCGTTACTACAGAACCATTCACGACAACGACAACAACAAAGAATTCATCACCCACTGGGTTGCAACACTTACCTTTGAATACATCAATGCCCCTATCTCTGTCCAAAACCGTTTGATAAATCCTCTAGGGTTTATTGTTAGTGAATATAGAACCGATCCGGAAGTGGTCAACTGATCATGACAAAAAAAATTCTTTTTCTCATTCTTAACATCGCTATTACCCTTTCTTTAACGCCTAGCCATGCCAGTATTTTTCCCACCCGCGCGCCAAGCGATAGCCGCATTCGCTTTATCAACTATGATGCCTATAATGTCACAAAAATTATTGGCTCCATACGCTCATCGGTACAAATAGAATTTTCTCCCAATGAAGAAATTGCTCATGTAGCGATTGGCAACAGCGTTGCATGGGAAGTCGCCCCCGCTGGCAATATTCTTTTCCTCAAAGCGCGAGAAGTCCAACCCATTACCAATCTCCAAGTCGTCACCACAAAGCTTGATGGCTCAAAGCGCTCCTATCAATTTGAACTGATGGTCAAAGATGGAGAAATTTCATCTGGACAAGAAACATATTTCCTTGTGAAATTTCGCTACCCACAAGAAGAAGCAGAACAAAGAAGACTCGCAGCCCTTATGCGACAAGAAAAACAACAAGCCCAGCGCATTGATAATGTCTTCAACGCTTCTGAAACCTACGGACCTCGCAATTGGGCTTACACCGCTCAAGGCTCTATCACTCTTGAACCCTCCTCCGTTTATGACAATGGCAAAACCACAACATTTACATTTCCCGACAACCAAGAAATCCCTGCCATTTACATTGTCAGCAATGACGGTACAGAATCGCTGGTTCCCAAAACCACAAGAGGCAACATGGTGATAGTCCATGCCATTAGCGCACGCTTCACCCTAAGACAGGGAAAAAACGTCCTATGCGTCTTTAACGAAGCCTATCAACCAAAAGGCACAAATCCAAATACCGGAACAACCTCACCATCTGTTGAACGTAAAATTGCATCAGATCTTTAAATAAGCGGGAATTGAAGGGGACAACACATGAGTGATAAACCAATCATCGAAGATCGCGGATCTATTGGGGATGGCAAAAACAATAGCGCCAAAACCGCTGGCAAAAAAATAGTTGTCGCAATCGCCTGTATAGGAATCTGCGGCTATGTGCTCTGGAACATCTTATCCACCCCCACAGAACAAAAAGACACCGCAAAAGCTCATAAAAAACAAGAAAAAAGCTTTCACAATTCCCTCGCCCCTTTAGAGATCGCGCCCTCTGACCCGCGTGCAAACATAGCACCAATAACCTTACCACCCCCACAACCACTCGCACAAGAACCCAAAAAAGATGACCCACTACTTGATGCCGCAAGACGCGCCCCTGTTTTAGCTTTTGCCAAAGGTTCTAAATCTCAATTAAAAGACATTGTCAACACGACTCTCAACCCCCTTGAAAAATTCCATGCCCTCGAAAATCTCGCGAATGCGCAAAATTCTCCTGCCCTTCAAGACACACAAAATTTTGCAACCCTATTAAAGCCTACCAAAACAGAAGAAACAAAAGCAAAACTCATCGGCAATAGAAACTTTATCATCGCCATGGGAACCTCTATTCCCTGTATCTTAGAAACCGCATTAAACAGTGAGCAACCAGGCTTTGCAAGCTGCATCATCAACCGTGATATCCTCTCTGACAATGGGCGCGTTGTTTTGCTTGATAAAGGAACCCAAGTGATTGGCGAATACCGCGGAGGGATAAAACAAGGTCAATCTCGCCTCTTTGTGCTCTGGACAAGAGCAAAAACCCCAACCGGTGTCATCATCGACCTTGCCTCACCCGCAACAGACAGTTTAGGCAGAGCCGGTTTTGATGGCAACATCAACACCCATTGGTGGGAACGCTTTGGCTCTTCCCTTTTACTCACCGTTATTGATGGTGCCACAACAGTTTTAACAAATAAAATAGTAGGCAATTCCAATAAAGAAGGTTCAAACAACTCTGGAGGTGGCGGTTTTGAAGGCGCAAACAACACTGGAAAAGAGTCCGCCAGTATTGCTCTTGAAAATCAAATCAACATCCCTCCTACCTTAGAAAAATTTCAAGGCGAACTCGTCAACATTTTCGTAGCAAAAGATCTCGATTTTTCCTCTGTCTATAAACTAGTCGTAAAGAGCAAAAGAAACCGCTCTACTCCCAGCTATTCCTTTTTTCATTAAGCCAATAAAGTCACATTATGCCATCAGCAAAAAATGCAGAACGCGCCTCCATCGTTTTAACAAAATTAAAGATCTTAGATGACTTCCTCAATGATGACAATTTATTTGAAATTGTTATCAATCGCCCTGGCGAAGTAATCGTTGAGGGTCCCAATGGTTGGCAAACCCACATCTTAAAAGAACTAACCTACAGCGAACTAGAAGGGATTGCAAAAGTTGTTGCTGCCTACACAACACAAAAAATCAGTGTAGAAAACCCCGTTCTCTCCGCAACACTGCCAAACAACGAACGCATACAAATTGTTATGCCTCCAGCTGTTGCAGCCAATACCATTAGCATGACCATTCGTAAACCTTCATCACGCACTTTTTCTCTTGAAAGTTTACATGAAAACAATCTGTTTTCTGTCGCCCAAAACACCAGTTTCACACCCACGCAACAAATGACAGAACGATTATCCGAACTCTCTGATACAGACAAAGAGCTAACAGATCTCTTTATCGCCAAAGACTTTTGCACCTTTTTAGAAAGAGCCGTTATTACACAACAAAATATCTTAATATCGGGCAAAACCGGTTCCGGGAAAACAACCCTCTCCAAAGCTTTGATTGCAAAAATCCCTGACTATGAACGAATTCTCACCATTGAAGACACGCCAGAACTTGTCGTTCCGCACGCCAACAAAGTCCAACTCTTTTATTCAAAAGATAACCAAGGCTTAGCAAAAGCAGGCGCAAAAGAACTGCTTGAATCAGGCTTACGCATGCGCCCCGACAGAATCCTTCTACAAGAGCTGCGTGATGGTACAGCCTTTTACTATATCCGTAATGTCAATTCTGGTCACCCCGGCTCCATTACCACCGTCCATGCCTCAACAGCCCTTGCAGCCTTTGAACAAATGACCCTTCTTGTCAAAGAAAGTGACGGTGGTGGTAATTTAGCACGCGATGATATCCGCGGCTTATTAATCTCGATGATAGATGTCATCATCCAATGCAAACGCCTTGAAGGAAAATTTCGTGTAACAGAAATTTATTACGACCCTTTCAAGCGCCGTGATGCTTTTTAAAAACTGTCGAAATCACTTAAATAAATCATTCATATCTTTCGCGAAATATACATCTTATCCTTTTTTACTCTTTTCAAAAGTTTTAAGCGTTTTCGCATTAGAAATAGACATATCAAACGGCAATCCTCTTTCATCAACAACTTTTGTCAAAGCAATCCGGATAAATCAGACACCGTAAGTCCTAAACTTGCTAATATTTCACCGGCTTCTTTTTTAATGTCCTATCTATGCGGGCTCGTACAACGTCTTTTGTCACACCCATATTACACACCCTTCTTTTGATTACCTCTCTTTTACCATATGGCTTAATAGGGCTTATACAGCATAAGGCTTTATTCTTGCCCTTACCGTATCATATCTATTGATCTTGCACGCGCTATTGCGTTGATTTTCTCCTGTTGTCTCTGTTGCAAAAACTTAACTGCCATTTGAAATTCTTTTATGTGTTCTTTATTATAAGACTGTTCTTTGGGGATTGCTTTTGATAAATCAAAACCATATTTATGAATGGGATCCTGTCCAAAACGTTTATCTAAAGCACTTTGTAGCTTTAAAAACTCTTGATTAACCTGCTCTGGTATCTTTGAATAACTATCACGACCAGCTTCAACATTTTTCATAAAAGTCACTGCTTCTTGTGAAAGCGAAGGTACTTCAACTTTCAATCGCTCACGCTCCCGTACAACCCTATTTACATGTGTCTCATAAGAATTCTTATAAAAGGCTTGAAGCTTTTTAATAGAAGAAAGTGCACGAGGAACATGAGAAAGCGCTTCTTTTCGTTCTTTTCCTGTAGATTTGAGTTTATCGATTAAACGATCTGACCCACGCAGTTCACCCGCTCTATCAGGTTCCCTTTCCAAAATATCAGGCAATTTATCGCCTTTACCTGCTAAAATCGTCTGCTCAATCTTGAGTGCGGCAGCTTGTGGATCTCTATAAATAGATGCTAAACGACTGTTTAACTCCTTAAACATATTAACATAAGATTTTTCATTCCTAAGAGCGCTAAGCGCTTTCTGTTCTAAATTAGAATTATCTATATAAGCCGCAAGGTATGGCTCTCGTTCTGTTGCTTTTGCAACAACATTCAAATCATTTTGTAATTGTTCAAGTTCTTCTTTTTGACGTTTAGCAAAACTTGTCTTTTCTCTATCCCAAGGAGTTTCAATCTTCTCTTTTTGTTGTTCCAAGCACTCTTTATTAAGATCAACGCCAAAAGCAATATTTTTGCCAATACCTTGAGAAACATCATCCCTTTTATTTTCTGTAAACTTGGTAAGGTTCTTATAGATGAGTGCAGACAGATATTCTGAATTACCAAAATGTGCTTCAATTGACGCACGTGTCATTTCTTGTCGCTCAATACCCTTCCAGTTGATATGATAACCAGCTTCACGAGCCAGTTGCACCATAAATTCACGCTGAGTACGCCCATTCCCCTCTCGAAACGGATGCAACGCATTCAACTCGCCCATGTAATATCCAGCCCTTTGGCTAAAGTCATAAGCGCCAAGACCACGCAGATACTGTTCTTTTGCAAGCTTTTGTGTAATCTTCGGTGCATAACTTTCAATCTGATTATAACTAGCAAATATACTATTACCTTTGGCAATATCCACTAAACGAATTTGTCCCGCCCATTCATATATGTCGCCAAACAGTCTTCTATGGATCTCTTTCATGTAATCCAGATCAAACTTACCACCAATAGGAGTATGTACAAATTCGAAAGATTTTACATAAGTAATAGTAGATTCTACACGCTGCAGTGTGGCTTTGTCTTTAATACCAAGCCGATTATACATCACACCAGTTTCAGGATCAGTATAAGAATCGCCGCTTCCCTTATACTTCTCCACGTCTTACACGCTCCATATAATCTTTGATGATATCACTTGTTTCGAGCTCTCCAATAATAACACGTTCCATTTGCTCAACGACTTTTGGATCTGGCTCTAATCCCTCTAAACGTTGGCTTGCCAATGCATTTTCAGCATAAATGCGACGCAGCTTAATTTCCTCTTCACTCAACATATAAAACCCTCATTTGCTTACATTTATTATAGCCAAACAGACTATAGAAACAAGATTTTATTCCTTGTCTTACCCGCAATTACATCTTTTGACCTTGTACGCTCATACGCATGATTTAGCTCTTGTATACGTCTCTGTTGCAAAAACTTAACTGCCATTTGAAGCTCTTTTATGCAATCTTGATCATGAGACTGTTGTTAAGGAATTTTTTTGATAGATCATAATTTGTTTGCATAACAAGCCAAGCACGTGCTGTGCTTACACCAAACATTTCAAGCCTAATAGCAAGATTAGCACTCATAGCGGCTTTTTCATTTAAAACTCTAGAAAGTGCTACACGAGATATACCAAGCCACTCTGCTGCTTCATTAAAGGATAAACCAAGCTCTTTGATCACATCTTCACGCAATAATTCACCGGGATGTGAAGGATTCTTCATCATTGTTTAGATCTCCTTTTTGATGATAATCTAGATAATCAACCATTTCGACATCTATGCTATCAAAGCGAAATATTACGCGACAATTTCCATTTACAGTAATTGACCAATAATCCTTGAAATCACCCTTTAGCAGATGTAATCAAAAGGATGGATAACTCAAAATCTTTTGGCGATACATCTACTTCAAGAGCACTTAGAATACGCTTTAATTTTTGAGCATGGGCGGTTCTAATCCCTTCAGTCGTACCAGTATTATAGAAGGCTTCAATCCTTTTATGTTTAAATCTTAAAATGATAAATGAATATAGAGTGTACCTCTCCAAGATACAAAAAATGTTCATTATTTTTACATCACATAGCTTTTTTTACTTTATAAACATTAGAACTATCGTGAAAAAAATTGATCATTCCCATCTCTTTCTCATTATTCTACTAATTATTGGAAAAGTATAAGTTCATAATTAGGAGGAGCTAAACGTAATAGGAGCGTATCATATCTCCAATTGGCAGCGGCACTTAGAAACATCAAGATGATATAACCACAATGACCATTGCTGTTTGATGTTCATGGGGCGCTGCACCCGCTGGATATCCAGTAAAAAGAATGAATAATACTAATAAACTCTCCCCCCTACAAACTCTGTTAAACTAATAACCGGTTTACGAATAAGTAAAAGAAAAAGGAAAATCAAAAAAGGCATATTTTTCATATCTTACGAAATATAGAGAAATCTATACGCATTGTAGTTATTAGAATTGGACTTTTCCCTTTTTTATTTAATTTGTTCGTAGATAGAGTATCCATTACCGTTATTACATCACTGAGTTAATAATCATACCTTTTGTAATTGCCAAAATCCCACATTATAATAATATCTTTATCAAAAGATGATCTGATAATTTTCTCAAAAAATTCAAGATTCCTCAAGTGCAGTACCCATGCGTACATCATGATGAATAATAACATCCATCAACTCTGTCACAACAGTGTCCAATACTTCTCGTGCATCGCCTTCAGCCATAAGGCGGATAACCGGTTCCGTTCCAGAAGCGCGGATCACCAGCCGTGCCTCTTTTCCCAACCGCTTCTCTGCTTGATTAATAGCCGTTTTGACGGGATTTTTTTTCAGGACATTTTTATTTTTAATCGTTACATTTTTTAAAATTTGCGGTACAGGTTCAAACCGTTTACACAATTGGCTCATAGGACTTTGGCTTTCCTTCATACAGGCTAAAACCTGCAATGCAGCCACCAAGCCATCACCCGTTGTACCAAAATCACTAAGCACAATATGCCCAGAAGACTCACCACCAACATTATATCCCTTTTGGCGCATGGCATCGACAACATAACGATCTCCAACTTTTGTCCTTACAAGGTGCAATCCTTTGCTATTCAAGAAACGCTCTAGTCCAAGATTTGACATAATCGTTGTGACAACACCATTGCACCGTAATCGTCCCATTTTATGCCAATTTTCAGCAATTACAGCAATCAACTGATCTCCATCAACCGTTTGTGCTTTTTCATCAACAATGAGAACACGATCTCCATCTCCATCAAGAGCAATCCCCACATCAGCACGCACTTCATGCACTTTTCGTTTTAAAGAGCTTAAATCGGTTGATCCACATTTTTGATTAATATTGGTCCCATTGGGCTCATCATGAATAGCAAAAACCTCAGCCCCCAATTCCCATAAAGCACGGGGAGCCGCTTTATAAGCAGCCCCATTGGCACAATCCACAACAATACGCACAGTATCTAAGCGAACATCACGCGGCAAAGTTCGTTTGGCATATTCAATATAACGATAAATATCTCCCTCAACCCGTTTTGCATAACCAATTTCGGCAGAACTTGCTAAAGACTTTGAAAGATCTGTATCGATCAATTGTTCAATTTTCGCTTCCATATCATCTGAAAGTTTAAAACCATCAGGACCAAAAAGTTTAATTCCATTATCATAGAACGGATTATGAGAAGCAGAAATCATCACCCCAAGATCTGCGCGCAAAGAGCGGCAAAGCATTGCAACAGCAGGTGTTGGCACTGGACCCAATAAAAAAGCTTCCATCCCCGCAGCAGTCAATCCTGAAACCAAAGCATTTTCCAACATATAGCCAGATAATCGTGTATCCTTGCCAATCACCACACGATGAGATTGATGTTGTGAGCGAAATAAAACCCCTACCGCCATCCCCACCTTCATGGCAAAATCGGGTGTCATAGGAAATGAATTGGCTTTCCCCCGAATTCCATCTGTACCAAAATATTTTTGCACCATGCCTCTTTCCTTTAATATATAATTCTTCCCTTGGCTTTTCCTTAAAACCCTAACAAGCCCCCTTGGTACAATAGTCCTCCTCTCCCCGTATAAAATCAGATCATTGATCTTAAACCTTCATGCATTTAGAAAATCAAGCCCCCTATTCACCATCTACACATCTAAAACACTCTCAAGCAATTATGTTTACACCCTTACACATAAAAGCAATATTATCTCCTCAAAATGCTCTATACATCCCTTTAACACAACCAACGGATAATCTCACACACTTGCTAAATCCGTAAAGAAACCCAGCACCAAACCTCATACCCTACCAAATCAGCAAGGAAATCTATCGCCTAACCTTACAACCCCTACCACATTAGAAAAGCAACAGTCCACCTCGCCTTGTAGCCTGCTAAAACTGTTATCATACAACAGCTTTGCTTAATTTTTTGCTTCCATATTTTGCAAATATTACAAGAAAGGCGCAAACAAAACTTGCGCCTTTCTCAAAGAATTTAGAAGTTTTCCTAAAACATCGTCACTCAAGCGATATTAAACAGTTCTTATTTTTCTTTATCATGTCCCGCAGTATTGGACTTCTTTTCAGCATTACTTTTAGAGCGGTTGACTGATTTTGTGGTACCTTTTGTGCTTTGCGCTTTTTTCTCAGTCTCATCCGATTGCACTTCTTTAGACTGAGCCTCCTTAGGCTCAACATTACCGGATTTTGCTGTTTTTTTCCCAACAGCTACCTCTGCTTTACCTGCCTTGCCTTTATCGGTCTCTTCTTTATGAGGCACTGTTTTAGGGGCTGCTTCAGCGCTTTTTTCATCTACCACTGTTGTCTCTGTCTTCATTTTTCCAGTTTTTGGAACAGAAGACCCCCGTGGCGCAGCACCCTCATCTTTCTGTGTGCGTGAAGGAGGCTTTCCTGCAATAACTTCGTTAATTTCAGCTCCCGTTAAAGTCTCATATTCCAACAAACCTTGTGCCAAAGCAAACCATTCTTTTCTTTTTGTTTTCAAAATGTTTGTCGCATTTTTATAGGCATCATCAATAAGCTTACGCACTTCCATATCAATCATGCGCGCTGTTTCTTCAGAGACATTTTGTGTTCGCGCAACAGAATGACCCAAAAAGACTTCATCTTGGTTATCGCCATAAGCTACATTTCCAAGCAGATCAGAAAATCCCCACCGTGTGATCATCGCGCGAGCTAATTTCGTTGCTTGTTCAATATCAGAAGAAGCACCAGATGTGATATTTTCCTTTCCAAACTTTAATTCTTCAGCCACACGTCCACCCATCATAATGGCCAGACGAGAAATCATCCACCGATAACTCATAGAATAGCGATCGCCTTCAGGCAATTGCATCACCATTCCCAATGCTCTTCCCCTTGGAACGATTGTTGCTTTGTGGACAGGATCAGCAACCGGCACATTAAGAGCCACAATAGCATGTCCTGCTTCATGATAAGCAGTGAGTTCTTTTTCCTCTTGTGTCATAGCGGTTGAACGACGTTCCGCCCCCATCATCACCTTATCTTTGGCATCTTCGAATTCTTGCATCGTGACAACTCTTTTATTACGGCTTGCAGCCATAAGAGCAGCTTCATTGACTAGATTCATCAGGTCCGCACCTGAAAATCCTGGTGTTCCCCTTGCCAAAATTTTCAAATCAACGTTAGGCGCTAAAGGCACGTTGCGCACATGCACTTTCAAGATTTGTTCACGCCCAGAAACATCAGGGTTTGGCACAACAACTTGCCGATCAAAACGCCCTGGTCTCAATAAAGCAGGATCAAGCACATCGGGACGGTTTGTTGCGGCAATAAGAATAATACTTTCATTGGGCTCAAACCCATCCATTTCGACAAGCAACTGGTTTAAGGTCTGTTCACGTTCATCGTTTCCACCGCCAAGACCAGCCCCCCGATGGCGCCCAACAGCATCGATTTCATCAATAAAGATAATACAAGGTGCATTTTTTTTAGCCTGTTCGAACATATCGCGCACACGGCTTGCCCCAACACCAACAAACATTTCAACAAAATCAGACCCTGAAATGGTAAAGAATGGCACATTGGCCTCACCGGCCACAGAGCGTGCTAGCAAAGTTTTACCGGTTCCTGGAGGACCAACAAGCAAAACACCGCGTGGGATACGCCCCCCTAAGCGTTGAAATTTTTGTGGTTCGCGTAAAAATTCAACAATTTCTTGAAGATCTTGCTTTGCTTCTTCAACGCCAGCAACATCTTTAAAGGTAATACGCCCTTGCGCTTCATTAAGCAATCTTGCTTTCGATTTCCCAAATCCCATTGCACCGCGTGATCCATTTTGCATTTGCCGCATAAAAAAGACCCATGCCCCCACGATAATAATAACAGGTAACAAGGAAAAGAGGAGATTGAGGAAAATGCTATTTCCAGAGCTTTCAGGAATAGCTTTAACATTGACGTTTTTACTTTCCAATTTTTGTATCAAACCTGGATCGCGAGGAGCATAGGTTGAAATAGCTCTATGTTCAATGGTTTTTCCTGTTAATTTTTGACCTTGAATGGTCACAGATTTCAACTCATTATTCTCAACTTTTTGCAAAAATTCAGAATAGGAGACTTCTCCACCACCAGAACGTTGGCTATCTCCATTAAAGAGAGAAAACGACACAATCAAAATCAATGCAATAACTCCCCAAATAAGGAGAGAGCGGTAATTGGAATTCATATTCAGCCCACTTAATCAAATATAGATTTCAAACAGTTCCCCTTAACATATAACCTTGTCAGCCCCTTGCCAAGGGATGAGAAGCTGTTTATTTTCTTTTAGAGTAATTTTCCTTTATCTTTTCACCTCAATATTAAAAAAAGGTTCCACAACATTCACCAAGGCAGCATCTTCTCGTGAGGAAAGCCAATCGAAAGGTGCCATAATCCGCTTGACGATAACATGTTTATGAACAACTGCTTGAGAAATCAACTCTGGAATATCATACCCTTTATGATTTGAGATCATCAGCAGCGATTGTAAAGAGGGAAAATGAGGCTTTTCAAGCTCAAAATCGCTATTTTTTAATAAAAATTTCAGCTGTTCTAAATTTGCGGCTCCAACCTTTATAGCCTCATATCCATGATTTGTGATATGATAGCGCCCATCCCATATAAAAGTTTTATCTGGCTCAACAATAGCCTCTTTCATATTTCGCCCTTCACGCCACAAAGAAATTCCCTGCTTGTTATATTCAATAACAGAGCCCGCATAAGTAAAACGCCGCTTTTCTGGAGAATCAAGACAGAGTTTTTGAACAAGCATGCTTAATTTCTGATTGGGGAGCAAATAAAATCCCCCTCCCATCAGCACAGCAAAGAGCCCCACCACAAAAGGAAAACTGGAATGTTTCTGTAAAAACAGCGCAGGCTTTGCTATGAAACAACGCCCATGTTGGACAGTAATATCCAGCGCTAAGATCAAATCAGCAATATTTTTGGCTTGTTGACGACGCTGCAATGCGGCTTCATTTATTTTTTGAGCAATATAAGCCAATTTTTGTGGAGAAAGAGATTGACGCACGCGCACACGTTCAAAATTGCGATCTTCATTGGTTGGATCATCAATCCATGTTTGTCCTTGTAAGCGTAAATAATTCCGTAATGTTTGGCGTTTTACACCAAGGAGTGGCCGAATCAAACGAACTTTTCTATGCAACAACGCCTCACGCGGAATACAGGATAAACCGCGCTCATAAAGGGGACCATAGTTTTTTTCGGCAATATTTTTTTTTGTTTTTCTGGTATGATCCTCATCACGTATACCCTCGGCTTCACCGCGCAAAATACCAGCAAAACCACTGGCATAAACCTCATCGCGCATGGCAACAGCTTCACTATATAAAGCACCTCTATTCTTTTGGAGACGTTGATACCGCATTTGATAGGTTTCAACCTGATCATTGAGTGTATGCCCCGTCATAATAAGTGATGCGCCTTGTTTTTGTGCTTCTTTAACCAAGAGATCATAGCGTGCAACACGCGCGCTGGAAGCAATATGCGTCTTTGGCTTTTCGCCTTCCCATCGCACAGTGATATGTTGAATATCATGGACACGACAAATTTTCGCAACAGTTTCTGCCTCACGCATCGATTCTTTACGCAATTGATGATCAACCGTGACAACAATCATTTCTGGAGGAAATACGAGTGTTTCCAAATGCTCTTTGACCAAAAACATCAAAGCCAAAGAATCACTTCCCCCTGAGACGGCAAGAATCAACTTCTGACATTGAATAAAATCCGATGTTTTAAAGAGATTTCTTGCCAGTCTAACGCACACCGAAAACGACCTCGCTGTTTATTTTGCAGGTTTACAAAAAACAGATGCTAATGTTTGTTGACGTTTTGATTTTTTCACAAAATGAGCACAATCGTCTTTATTTGGCTCAAGAGCGACCATACTTCTTGCTAATTTCAGTAAAATCTCGGAGGTATAGAGCTTCTTTTTATCTGCATACCATGCGGTAAGATAAACTTGTGCTGCTTCATGATAGCGTTTTTGCCCCAACAAAGATTCGGCCAACCAAAATAAAGCATCATCACTCAAAGAATCTTTTTTGTAACGATTTTGAAAAGCGCAAAAGCTTTTTTCAGCATCAACATAGTTAGCAGAACGAATAAAATCATACCCTTCCTTATACAAAGCTTTAGAAGAAGAAAGATTGTCACTCTGATGTGCTTCAATTGGAGCACTTACTTCATGCGCTTTGTTAAAAGGTTGACTGTTTTCATGGTCATGGCTCTCCACCTTAGCTTCCACAGCAGTAACCTTTGTCTGATCACCTGTACTATGGTCCTGCTCCATCTCTTCCTTTACAGTCTGAGATTTTTCATCTACAGCAGACTTTTCAAAAGAACAAGAATAAACAGAAGAGACTTCTGTATCAAAAAGCTCGTGAAACTGCTTGTTAACATTTTTTAAACTGTTATGCTCAAGCACCATTCGTATCTTATGCAAAAGCTTATCTAAATCATAATCTTTAAATAAAGCCTGTTGATTCTCTAAAATAATCCCTTGGTGCTCCGCAACACTAGTAGCTTTTTCCACCGCGCTAGATGCTGCTTTATCAGCTGCTTCAGGTGCTTTCTTCACTGCATCAACAGCCTTATTAACGGCGTCAGTGGCTTTTTCTATCACATCAGATGCTGCTTTATCGGCTGCTTCAGGCGCTTCTTTTACAGCATCAACAGCCTTATCAACAGCGTCAGTGGCTTTTTCCGCCGCATCAGATGCTGCTTTATCAGCTGCTTCAGGTGCTTTCTTCACTGCATCAACAGCCTTATTAACAGCGTCAGTGGCTTTTTCCACCGCGCTAGATGCTGCTTTATCGGCTGCTTCAGGTGCTTTCTTCACAGCATCGACAGCCTTATTAACAGCGTCAGTGGCTTTTTCCGCTGCATCAGATGCTGCTTTATCAGCTGCTTCAGGTGCCTCCTTCACAGCATCGACAGCCTTATTAACAGCGTCAGTGGCTTTTTCCGCTGCATCAGATGCTGCTTTATCGGCTGCATCAGGTACTTTCTTCACAGCATCGACAGCCTTATTAACAGCGTCAGTGGCTTTTTCCGCTGCATCAGATGCTGCTTTATCGGCTGCTTCAGGTGCTTTCTTCACAGCATCGACAGCCTTATTAACAGCGTCAGTGGCTTTTTCCGCTGCATCAGATGCTGCTTTATCGGCTGCTTCAGGTGCTTTCTTCACAGCATCGACAGCCTTATTAACAGCGTCAGTGGCTTTTTCCGCTGCATCAGATGCTGCTTTATCGGCTGCTTCAGGTGCTTTCTTCACAGCATCGACAGCCTTATTAACAGCGTCAGTGGCTTTTTCCGCTGCATCAGATGCTGCTTTATCGGCTGCATCAGGTACTTTCTTCACGTCATCAGTTGCCTTATCAACTGCATCAACTTTATCCGTATCATGTGCAGGATATTCGGAAGCCTTTCGTGCCGCACTTTGAACAAGTGAAGTAGAACAAGCTATGAAAACCCCCATATAAAAGAGTGTTTTCCAATTGATTTTACGATACATTCTTTTTTCCCCTTAAGAGCTTATTGAATAGTTGAAACAAACAATCTTCTTTTTAATGACTATTCATGTCACTCAACGTTGTCACAGCACGTCGATTTTGATTCCAACAGGAAATATCATCACATACTGCTACAGGTCTTTCTTTTCCGTAAGAAATTGTTTGAATCCGTTGTGCGGACACACCAAGAGACACCAAATAGTTTCGCACAGCAACAGCACGGCGCTGTCCAAGTGCCAAGTTATATTCACGTGTTCCCCTCTCATCAGCATGACCTTCGATCATAATAGAATAATAAGGATAATGAAGCAACCATTCTGCTTGGCGCATTAAAATACGTTCAGCATCAGCATCAAGTGAAGAAGAATCGAGACTAAAAAACACGCGATCACCCACATTAACCGTAAATTCTTGTCCTGAGCCTGGTGACACCTGATTCAAACCAGCATCATTCATATAAGCGCCATTCATACCGTTAAGTGCACCAACATTTTTTTTGCCACACCCACCCAGGCATAGTGAGAAAAGAAAGAGGATAGCTAAGGAATGAGAGATGGTTTTTTTGGTAGAGCGCATAATCTGTTTCTCCTTGAATTTCGTAAAGAAGGGTCAATTCTTAAAAATATTTTTAAGAATAACCGTTAATTCCTAATGAAGACGAAATTTTTTCTGTTTTTTTCGTCCTTATTTTTACTTTTAAGTCTCTGCCAATTTTTCTTCTCTTCAGCCATTCCTCTAACATTTCCATAAGAAATGTTTCCCTTATGCGTCATGGCTTTTTATGCATCATCTTGATTTTGACTATTTTTTTGCAGCGCGTTCAGCTTTGCAAAAACTTTATCAGCGTCAAAAGTCTTATGCAGATTGTCTTCACTCTCATTTTCCTCTAGAGCAGCGTTTTCCGTCACAGAAGCGGGAAGCAACGACCTATCTTCTTCTGCTGCAACAGGACGATTTTTCGCCGCACGCTGGAGCTCAAAATCTAAATCGATTTGCGAACACAAACCAAGTCCTACAGGATCAAGAGGAACCAAATTTGCACTATTCCAATGGGTTCTAAGGCGGATTTGTTCAATTGTCGCTTTTGTTGTCCCAATCAACCGTGCAATTTGTGCATCTTTCAACTCGGGATGGTTCGTAACCAACCATAGGATACCATTGGGACGATCTTGGCGTCGAGAAAGAGGGATATAGCGTGCCCCTTTACGTTTTTTTTCAGGAATATGCACCCTAGATTGAGAAATTTTCAATCGTGCGTTTTGATCAGCCTCCACCCGTGCAATTTCACTGCGCGTCAATTGCCCAGAACTAATCGGATCTAAACCTTTAATACCATAAGCCGCATCACCATCGGCAATAGCTTTTACTTCCAAGACATGCAATTTACAAAATTCTGCAATCTGATCAAAAGAAAGAGCTGTATTATCAACCAACCAAACAGCTGTTGCTTTGGGCATCAAAAGTTGCGTTGCCATTTTTATAAATCCTCTTCTGCGCCTCTTCTATGAGGCAGGTTACCGCCCACTCAAGAGCACTGGAACTTTTTTATATGTTTAGGTCTCTCCAACCACTCCTAAAACAAAGCGCGGCATGGAATAAACCATTTTGCTATGAGATTACATTCTGTTATAGCGTTATTTTTGCTCAACGACAAGAGATCTCTCTTGTAATGATCCTCAACTAAGGTGTCTTTACCTTTAAGATGAATTTTCTTATAAAGGGTTTATTCGATTATTTCACCTCATGCTGTGGCACATTTATTCTGGTGGGATGCATGCTTTATCGCCTTAAATTCTAAGGAGTATCCAACTGGCAAAAAAGCCCTCAAATAGGAAGGAAAACTATGGCAGGCCATTCACAATTTAAAAATATTATGCACCGTAAAGGGCGTCAAGATGCAATGCGCTCGAAAATATTTTCTAAGCTTGCGCGCGAAATTACCGTAGCAGCAAAACAAGGTGCTCCTGATCCAGCCATGAATCCACGTTTAAGGCTGGCTGTTCAAAATGCCAAAGCACAATCGATGCCGAAAGATAATATTGAACGCGCGATTAAAAAAGCGTCAGGCGCCGATGTCGAAAATTATGATGAAGTACGCTATGAGGGCTATGGACCAGGTGGCGTTGCCGTCATTGTTGAAGCTTTAACTGATAACCGCAACCGCACCGCTTCAAATGTGCGCGCCGCCTTCACAAAATCAGGAGGAGCCTTAGGGGAAACAGGATCGGTCAGTTTCATGTTTAATCGGATTGGTGAAATAATCTATAAGCCAGAAGCAGGAACAGCCGATAACATCATGGATGCAGCAATTGAAGCCGGTGCCGAAGATGTGCAATCAGAAGAAACCGGACATCATATTACCTGCGCATTTGAAGATATTGGTGAAGTTTCCAAAACACTTGAAGCAAAACTTGGTGAAGCAGAATCGATTAAAACGATTTGGAAAGCCACCACCCTTGCACCAATAGATGAAGAAAAAGCTTTGTCCGTTTTACGACTAATTTCAACATTAGAAGAAGATGATGATGTGCAAAATGTTTATGCAAATTTTGATGTCAGTGATGAGATTTTGGCAAAATTGTCTGTATAATTCCCATCATTTGCATAAGCCTTCTCTTCATGCATGAGGGCTTCAAAAGCATCTGTCACCTCTCCTCTTTATCCGCATATATAAAAGCCCCGCGTCAATAGCGGGGAAAAGCTGTCAGTGCAACAAGAAAACCGCAATTAATTTCAGAAAACATAATCCCAAAAAGAAAGCATACAAAACTCTGTAGCCTCACGCCTTTCTTACATGCCCCAAAGATTATCCCTATATCCCCTCTCTCATTTGATCTTTTTGTTCTTTAAGATGAACCTCCTCTCTCCGCTCTCAAGTGATGAAAATGATCTAGCCTCTAAACAATTAGGGGTTTCCTAACGTATTCCTATGACGAATCACCCATGGAATTCGCTTGAAACTTAAGGCTCAACACACATGCACTCCCCTAAATATTCGCCATGCACTTAAAAAACACTTAAATATAGCAAGAGGTTTGTCCTATTTATACGCCCTATATCACCACACTTCAAAGGACAGTGTTTTTACAACATCACAGAATAAAAATAAGCAAATGGAAAGCCAGAGCTGATTGTTTAGCAAAGTATTGTACAAAAAGCCGGTACATCTCTCTAATCCGTTGCGGATAAATTTTTGACTTTATGGCATTAACTTTATGGCATCGTATATTTCTAAAATAACGTCATTTATCTTAAAAATCTGTCCTTTTGCTCTTACCAATCAATCAAGATTCAGATCTAAAACAACCGCGTACTTGAATAAAACACATCAAAGAGCAACAGCCCCCCCTGACAAGACCAAACTCTTCACAAACAAAATTGAAGAAGAAGTTTAAAAAAATATATATAGCGACACTTTGAATAAAAAGTTGAAATCTAAAGACCTCAGAATTTTCGACTCTATTTTTTCAAGGTCTTGTTTTGAATTTTTTTAAGCATTTTCCCCCAAGGAAATTCCATTATCGATCAACAACCGTAGATGATAGATGAAATCTACATAACTCCCCATACCCACTATAATCAATTCCTTCTTTTAAATAATTTAAAAACTATTGAGATTGTTTAAACTTGAGACTGTGTAGACTATATTCCTTCTATATTCTGTTTTTAAGCATTTTGTTTTACTGTACATTGAGCAAAGGCGACCATGCTGGATCTGAAGCATCATTGGGGGTAGGGAGTTGTCGTTCATTGCGACCCGTAATATCAATCGTATAAATTTTTGGTCCCATACCGGGATTTTTGCGAAAGAACATCAGTACACGACCATTGGGGGCCCACGTTGGTCCTTCATTGTGAAACCCCGTGGTTAAAATTCGTTCTCCTTGTCCATCAGGGCGCATAACACCGATAGAAAATTGTCCGCTTAATTGTTTTGTAAAGGCGATATAGTCACCCCGTGGAGACCAAATAGGTGTTGAATAACTCCCATCGTTTGAAGAAATACGCTGAATATCACTCCCATCCGCATTCATTTTATAGATTTGCGGCTTTCCACTACGATCTGAAGAAAAGACAATTTGTTTTCCATCCGGTGAATAAGAAGCAGAAGTATCAATAGCAGAAGTTGTTGTAAGTCGCGTCATCGTACGGGTTCGTAAATCCATAGTGTAAAGATTGGCACTCCCATCATTTTGTAACAAACTCATAATAACTTTTTGTCCATCAGAAGAAAAACGCGGAGCAATTGTCATGTTATTAAACGTTCCGATCAACTCTCTTTGCCCCATTTCAATTTGTTGGAGATAAACATGAGGTACTTGATTGTCCTCGTAAGCCATATAGGTCATTTCTTGTCTTTTTGGGGAAAACCGCGGTGTAAGCACCAATTCACTTCCATCAGACATATAAATCAAATTTGCTCCATCTTGATCCATCATTGCTAAACGTTTAATGCGTGCATTTTGAGGCCCTGTTTCATCGATAAAAACAATTCGTGTATCAAAATAACCACTTTCTCCTGTCATCTCACTATAGATCTCATCTGCGATCATATGTGCCACACGCCGCCAACGTTCTGTCGCGGTATAAAAACGCCGTCCTTTCAATTGTCTTTGTCCAAACACATCCCATAAACGAAAATCGACCCTCAAACGTCCATCGATTTCTCTCATGACTTGCCCAGTAACTAAACCTTGCGCTTTTATTTTCTGCCAAGAAGCAAAATGTGGTTGTTTATTAGGATTAGAAATGTTTTCCAAAAAATTTGCTTTATCAAGCGGTAAAAAAAGCCCCGACCGTTCAAGGTCAGCTGTCACCACAGCAGATATTTTCAACCCAATCGAATCATTGGAAATAAAGTCTGTAATTGCAATGGGAATGGGATTAAAATCAGCGCTCGAAATAGTTCCTTTCAATTGCGCATAACCCGATGAAATACTTGAAAGCCACACCCCACAAGTGACAATAAACCAAGCAAAAACTTTATGTCTCGTTATAGTCATCATGGAATGTGTCCTTTCGTTAAGCGCTTTTTTCTCGTTTATCATCTTATTTCTTGGAGGGGATCAACATTAAAGTCAAAACCTTGCCCCCATAGATCATATTGATCACGTGGGAGATCTGCATAAGGTTGGCATGAAAAGACAGCAGCATACACCTGCCTTATCATAATAGCTTGTTGACTCTCAAGGCCGCTTATGGGATCAATGATAGGATCGCCCACAACCATCCCTTCACGGTCTAAATAAAATCGCAACCGCACGACCGGACGATTTTTTAAATCGCCGCCAAGCGCCACAAGTTTAAGCTTCTGTTGAATACATCCCCCCGCAATATTGACCAATGTTTGTGCCATTTTTGTGGTATCATTAATATTTTTTCTTGCACCCAAAGCTTCTGGTGTATGAGAACGTTTTGCTCCCCCTCCTTGTGACCGCGCACGATTGAGCAAATTATTTTCCTCCAGAGCTAAAATATCTTCAATGGTCTGTTTCTCTTGGTTTTTCTTGTTAAGCTTTGGCGTCTTTTGATTCAATGCAGCCTCATTCTTCTTTGGAAATTCTCCGTCAAACTTTGGTTTAAACTGTGGAAGAAGAGATTTTTCTGGAAGTACAATTTTGGGCGCTTGATGAACAATCTGCTCTGCTGATACTTTTGGGACCGTTGGAGCCAATTCTTTTGGCGATATCATTTCTTCATTTTTGTGCGCAGGCTTGAGCGCAACCTTAGAGGCATCCTCCGGTGCCTCTAAAGGCATCTCAGGCGCAACCTTGGGTGCATCCTCCGGTGCCTCTAAAGGCATCTCAGGCGCAACCTTGGGTGCATCCTCCGGTGCCTCCAAAGGCATCTCAGGTGCAACCTTGGGTGCATCCTCCGGTGCCTCCAAAGGCATCTCAGGCGCAACCTTGGGTGCATCCTCCGGTGCCTCCAAAGGCATCTCAGGCGCAACCTTGGGTGCATCCTCCGGTGCCTCCAAAGGCATCTCAGGTGCAACCTTGGGTGCATCCTCTGTTTTTGCTTCTAATAATTCTGGTTTTGTAAGTTCGGGTGCAAATGTTTCTGATGTGTTCTCGCTTGATGGTGGCGATGCTGTTTCAACGGGACGCAGCTTTTCCTTTGGTTGAAACGGTGCCAGACTATCTATTTGTCCCTCTCCAATATGGCGTGCATCTTCTTTCTCTTGTGGTTGCATAGTTGGTTTTATGGCAGGGATTGCACGGATAGGAGCCTTCACGGCTCCTTGTTGAGAAGAAAACTCGTCCACTAAAGGAGCAAGAGTGATGGGAATTGCTTCCAATGGTTGTGGTAAAGAGACAGAGCTTGTAAACTGAATAGCTCCCCAACTGAGAAAAATGACATGGACCACAAGGGATAAAGCCAAGCCTCGTTTCATACTATGATAAGAGTCTTTGTTCATTCTTTATGCCTTACTTATGCCTTACATTTTTTCATTTTTAATCACTCTATGCTCTTTTAAAAACATCTTAAAAACAACCGTTTATGCACAATTTTATTACTTATTATTTATTGTTCTAAACTTGCTAACGCAACTTGAGAAAACCCCGCTTTTTGAATATCCGCCAGCAGTTTTAATACTTGTTGATATTCAACAGTTTTGGCAACCCGCACAAAAACCCGTTGATCTTTTTGTGTAGCATCTGCTTCCAGAAGAGTTTTCAGGTGTGCAATCAGTGCCTGTGACGTTTCATAATAATCTTGATTAATGGCAAAGCGCCCTTGCGCGTCAAGTGAAACCGTAAGGGGTGTTTTTTGAGCTCGTACGGGACCCGCTTGACTACGAGGCAAATCTAGAGGAACACCGTTCACTAAAAGGGGAGCAGAGACCATAAAAATAATCAACAAGACCAGCATGACATCCACAAAAGGAGTGACATTGATCTCACTCATCAGTTGGCTTCGTGAATGATGCCGCCTACGTGTATTTTTGCGAGAAGAAGAAGAAGCAACAGAAACGCCCATGGGATAAGATCCTTTTTATAAAGAGGAAGGTGCTGTGCGTGTTTCATCAATACGCCGCGATACAATTGTTGAAAATTCATCGGCAAAATTTTCTATTTGTGCAATGATGCGCGCACTTTCATGAGTCAACTTGTTATAAGCAATAACAGCTGGAATTGCTGCAAACAAACCAATAGCGGTTGCCAAAAGCGCTTCTGCAATCCCTGGCGCGACAATGGCAAGTGATGTATTTTGAGAAGCTGAAATAGAAAGAAAAGACTCCATAATACCAATAACTGTTCCAAAAAGTCCGATAAAAGGTCCCGCAGATCCTAGTGTCGCAAGAAAACTTAATTTTGATTCTATTTTTTCACTTTCACGTCCCAGCGTCAAATCCATAGCCTTATCAATTCTGCTCTGCAAACTTTTCGATGTATGGGTCCCTTTTTCAAGAGATTTTTTCCATTCAACCATTGCTGCCATAAAAACTGCGGATATACTATTGGTACGTTGACTTTTGCATGATGCATAAAGATCTTCTAGCGCTTTGCCAGACCAAAATGTGCGTTCAAACTGCTTTATTTCACGCCGTATTCTCCGATACGTAAAAATTTTATCAAAAATAATTGCCCAACTCCAGATAGAAGCGAGCAGCAACCCGATCATAACACCTTTCACGATCCAACTCGCTTGCATAAACAAATGCAACATTCCAATTGTTTCTGGATTCGTTAGTTCTACATGCGGCATAATTTTTGTCCCTCTAAATGAAAGATGCATTTTTTAAAATTTTATAAAACAGATTATTTTATAGTTTCTAAATTTAAGTAAAGACTCTAGTCTCACATAAATCCATGCGCTAAAACAAGACTTGTTTCTTAAATTTCCTTAAAAAGTGATGACGAGAGACATCCCTCAATGCACGCCCCCCTCATTTCACAACAGCATTTATGAAAAATATAACGATAAGGACTTATCCATAAATGCTATAAAAATAAAAGATATAAAAATGCATAATATAAAATCTATTATGCACCACCATCTTTACGCTTCTGAAAAGAACGCTAAATCATCATACGCGTTTCTAGCTTAAAATGCTGCAATAAGTCTTAGCACTTGAAAAGATTCGTAAGAGGTATTTTATTCCTTTCTTAAGTGTTTTTGTATCCACTCACCAACTCCGCTTGTGACATGTAAGAAAATGTTTTTGATTAATTCGCGGCAATAGAGCTTGAAAAGAAAAAGTTTTACAAGTTTCAGAATTATCTGAAAGTGACAACGCAATGAATTATCATTGTAAATAAATATGTTATCATCATAAAAGATGACGCTTTGCCTCAAGCTATTATTTCTCTCATTTTCTATCGAATTGAATACGAGGTACACCATCGGGCACAAAAAACGACAATAAACCACCATAAAATGCCTCACAACAATGCGCCTCACCCATACACCCCTATTATAAGTCCTATATAATCTAGTGTAAGTCTCATGTAATCTCATTGTGTTGTGAATTTACCCCTTTCAATCCCTATCATCTCTCTGGCATCATGGTGTAACGTACAAGCTTCTGTGATATGAAAAAAGCCTTTTCACATCTTTACTTTATGAAAACCGGCTTCTTCGCTCTCTTTGCTCACTTGCGATATTTGATCGTTATTGCATTGAGAATGATCCATAAGGAACATTTTTACAATTTTTTTCAATAATTTATATTGCTCTCTTATGATGTGTAAGCAAATGATTTTAATTGTTTCAACATGAACAGATTTGAAATGAAAGTATTTTATTCTATTCCTCTATTAGGGTTTGTGCCCGTAAGAAGTGATAATTTATCTTTCTAAGTCAATATATTATATAGAATAATATGCTTTTGAAACTTTAAATGCAAGAATGCATTTCTGCTTTGCATACATTGATCTCTCACTCATTCACTACGTTTAGAAGCGCACATAAATCGCGCATTATAGCACATAAAGTCATGCATGATGGATAGAAATGGATGAAACACGCGCTTTTGTGATGCCAAATGATAATCCAGTAAAAAAACAAATCAAATTGCTTAAAAACACCCTTTAGGTGTTTTGAGACAATTTTCGACCTAATAGCTTATTATCACTTTATTGCAATATTGTGCTGAGTATGTGCATTTTTATAAAAATAAATCTTAATCCATTTTTATTTTTTTATATTTTGTACTTTTTCGCTGCTTTCTGATGCCAACAAACCTTTCTTCAAAAGAAAGAAAATATCTTGAGTTTATAGCAGAAAATGGATGAGGCGACATTGATTTTGAATCATAACATGGATGAGGTATGTTTAATTTTGTGGGATATCATCTTCAATTTATTGTAGTTATTGTAGCAGAGGTGCTTTCTTTTGCTGTATCGTGTAACCTTATTGGAAAACATTTAGGCTATGATAAATATGTATAATCTTAGATTGTAGATTACTTTATATCTGCTGATCTTTCCTGAAACTGCTAATTCAATGAAGAACACTTTTAACCAAGCATTTTTGCAAAAAGTTCTTTGGGTAAACGTCGCGGTTTTGCCTCCTCATTAATCAGAGCAATTTCAACTTTGGCTGTTACCAACGTGGTCATCTCATGCAAAATAGATTGCTCCATAAAAAAGCGGGCCCCTTGGATATGAGTAACACGTGTTTTAACGACTAAAAGATGATCAATTTTAGCTGGTCTTGAAAAATTAATTTCCATATGACGAACAACAAAAAACAGTTTTTCCCCCTCACCCCCTGCTGCTAACATCTTATTATTAAAACCGGTATCCCGTAAAAACTCTGAACGTCCTCGTTCAAAAAACTCAAGATAACGCGCATGATAAACTACACCGGAAAAATCTGTATCCGCAACATAAACGCGGACCTGAAAATTATGAAAAGCGTTTGTATGATTGCTCTTAAAAGGTGTTATTTCTGTCATCGACTTCATATCCCATAAAATCATCTAATATAGCAAATTATCTATCAATCAAAAGATTGAACACATTTTTGTGTTGAAGTTGTGAAAAGCAAAAAATTTTTAATAGTGCCAAACCTTTTTAGCCAGAATATGCTAAAAGAAGGCACGTCTCTTGTATTTTATGACCTTGCTATAAAATATTCACATAGTTTCTTTTAATAAAGAGAATGTCTTAATCATCTTCCCCATCCCATAAAGATGTCTGAAATGATGAATTCTCTTGAGCCTCAGAAAGTTGAGAACGCCTTTGTATAGACGTTGTAGAGGCTGGAGCAGAAAGCCCTAAATGGCTCCAAGCCTTTTCAGTTAGAATACGTCCACGAGCGGTTCTTTGAATAAACCCTTGTTGGAGCAAATACGGTTCAACAATATCTTCAATGGCATCGCGTGGTTCTGATAAAGCAGCAGCAATTGTTTCAATCCCCACCGGTCCCCCTAAAAAAGTTTCCGCAATCAGGAGCAAGTAGCGACGATCAAGCGGATCAAGACCAAGATGATCAACCTCAAGGCGCGAAAGCGCTTCATCGGCGATTTTTTGGTCAATTTGTTTTGCTTGTTTAACCAAAGCAAAATCACAAACACGCCGTAAAAGCCGTCCGGCAATACGAGGGGTCCCCCGTGCTCGGCGTGCAATTTCATGAGCACCATCATCACTGATCTTGACGGCAAAAAGTCGTGCATTACGCTGCACAATATATTCCAATTCTTCTATAGTATAAAAATTGAGACGAATTGGGATGCCAAAACGGTCTCTCAGCGGCGTGGTCAAAAGCCCCAAACGTGTGGTTGCCGCTACCAAAGTAAATTTAGCCAGATCAATTTTCACCGAGCGTGCGGCCGGCCCCTCCCCAATGATCAAATCAAGTTGATAATCTTCCATGGCTGGATAAAGAATTTCCTCAATCGCCGGATTTAAGCGATGAATTTCATCAATAAACAAGACATCACGTTCTTCAAGATTGGTCAAGAGAGCGGCTAAATCCCCTGCTTTAGCGATGACCGGCCCTGAAGTAGAGCGAAAATTAACGCCTAATTCTTTTGCCATAATCTGTGAAAGCGTTGTTTTTCCTAACCCCGGTGGTCCTACAAACAAAACGTGATCCAGCGCTTCTTGCCGTGTTTTTGCTGCTTCAATAAATATTTTTAAATTAGCCCGTGCCGCTTCTTGACCAATAAAGTCATCGAGAACTTGTGGCCTCAAGGAACGATCTGGATCGTTAGGAAGGGGGGCGGAACCCAGAAGGCGTTTATCTTCATCTTTATGCATTGTTACCTTGATTTTAAGTAGGAGAAGAAAGCAATTTGAGACTATGGCGGATCAGCAGGGCAGAAGAAACAGTTTCCCCCTCAAGAGCATTCATCGCAAGAGCAAGAGCACGGGATGCATGTTCCCGTTCAAACCCTAGCTTCATCAACGCGGAAAGCGCATCATGCGCAGGTTGATTGGTCATCTCACGCTGAGGAACAGAAACAGTCTTGACCACTTGTTCAAAGGGGAGTGTTTTACTTTTCAGTTCACCCACAATTCTTTCACTGACTTTTTTACCAACGCCTGGCGCTCGACTAATCATCGCAACATCATTTAAAGCAATAGCCTGTGCAAGTTCATCTGGCGATAAAGTACCCAAGATTGCCAAAGCAACCTTTGCCCCTACTCCAGGAACATTTTGTAGAAGACAAAACCACTCCTGTTCAGCTCTTGTAGCAAAACCAAAAAGGCGGATTGCATCTTCCCGAACATGCGTTTCAATAAAAAGGCTTAACGCCTCCCCAACCGAGGGTAAAGAAGGACGCAGACGATTTGACACAAAAACAACATACCCCACACCGTGAACATCAAGAAGGATATGATCATCAAAGATATGTTCAAGAGTGCCCTTTAATTTGCCAATCATGCTTTCACCCCAATCATATCGCCATCCTTGCCTGATAAGATCGGTCAACACTCTTACGATGCATACTATGACAAAGAGCAAGAGCAAGAGCATCAGCTGCATCACTGCTATCAAATTCAGCCCGTGGGAGGAGAACTTTGACCATCATATGGATTTGTTCTTTAGCCCCATGTCCAACACCAATAACCGATTTTTTCACTTTGTTGGGCGCATATTCAAAAACAGGAAGAGTTGCTTGCGCAGGAACCAGCAATGCAATTGCACGCGCTTGCCCAAGTTTTAAAGTTGCTGTAGCATCTTTGTTGACAAACACATGTTCTACAGCAGCTTCATGGGGCATAAATTGATGCACAACCTCTGAAAGACCTTTGTGGATCTGACATAGCCTGGAAGCCAGCTCACACTGTACATCAGAAGAAACCGTCCCTGCTGCAATAAACTGAAGACGATTACCCACAACATCGATAACGCCCCACCCTGTACGCCGTAATCCGGGATCAATGCCTATAATACGAATCGTCTCTGCCATAAACTACAGTCTATACACTTTTCCCCCCTGTGAATAAAGATGTGAATAAAGACAAGAACACAAAGAAACCAGCAACCCAAGACAAAACCAGTAAAAAGATAATCATACCCCCAAATTTATACAATTATAACACACAACGAACAGCATCTTTATGGAATACACTTTATGAAGCATAACTGAAATCAATCAAAACCATTCACACATTACAAGCAAACACCCTCTAAAGCATAAAAATTCCCTTTCTATATCATACTAATGCCATAACGGTTAAACATCGCAAGCGAGCAAATAGAGAGTGCTGGATTGTACATTCATTAAGTGTAAAGAGGCTATGCAATGGATGGTACACACTTTGCGAAAACTTTTTACATTATAGCATGACGCTACCATTATAAATCAACGCATTGATTTATAATGATAATTAATTATTTTGTATGTTGCATAAGAATCCCGAATATCCTAAGATTTTCTCATTACAAATCTGTTTATCTTGAATCAATCAAAACCATTCGCTTACATATGAAACGTGGGATTGCCGTATAGAGTGAAACTGTACAAGAAAGGACTAAAAATGCCTCTAATGAATTGACTCAAGTGCCAAAGGCTGTTGCAACATTGGGGACTGGCAAAGATGATGATAGTGCCGGCTTTCTCCTTTGCAAACGTAAAGATGAGGAGAGCTCAACGGATATGAATAAGAACTGAGAGGTGTTTTTGAATATACCCATCACACCACAATGACATTACGTAAAGAGGAACATTGCATAGAGAGGGACATTGCATGGGGGCACAAGGAACCCATGGGACATTCATTATATGGCACTTTGATTTTGGATATTTTATTTTACGCGAGGGAAATAACTTCCATTCAAAACAAAAGAAGCCCCAAAACTGCAACAATGTGTATTATCCTCATTAACACACACTTTACAGCAACTTTATAGGCATAAATTATAGAGCATAAATAAATTAATGTACAAGCCCCTGCTCTATCTAGCGTCTAATCATTATCAGAGCCAAAACAAAATCACACGATAGATCAACAGAAAGTGTTCTAGCTGCAATCAACCAAAGTCGATTTCCCACAAAGACCAACCATACCCTATTCCATGCCATAATTCAAAATCAATACCTATCCCTCTCTCAGCTATAAACTCAAGATATTTCCTACGCTCAAATAGAAATTAGGCAGAAAAAAGCACTCTAGATTGGTTTTAGTTGTGAAATTTTGGTTGTAAAAAATGGATATACTGCTCTAAATATCGCAAGAAAGAAGCAAGGCGCTATTTTTCTCAGAACGCCCAAAAGCTGTTTTCAGTAATTCGATTTATTTTCCCACTGGATTATCATCGTTCAAAATATAGCCGCCGCTTATTGACCAAAGCGCTTAAACTACAGCAGCATCTCTAAATGAAACAAAATGCACGCTTCTAAACGTAATGAATGAGAACAAATTGACGGAAAATTTCTGGCAATTCATGCCAATGAGGGGGTTCAAGTTCCAATGTCGGTGTATGAAGTGACACTTTTACAATTGCTTTTTTATTTGTTCTGATGACATTTCCCCTTCGCGCAAAGCAAGGGAATACCTCTAAGAACGCCCAAAGGCTGTTTTGAGCAATTCGATTTGTTTTCCTACAGGGTTATCATCTTCTAAGGCACAAGAGGCTGCAGTTTCCCACCCAGCACGCATATACTGTATCCGCGCTTCTAAACGCAATGAATGAGAAACAAATTGGCGAAAAATTTCTGGCAATTCATGCCAATGAGGGGTTTCAAGTTCCAATGTCGGTGTATGAAGTGACACTTTTACAATTTCTTTTTTTATTTGTTCTGATGACATTTCCCCTTCACGCTCTGCGCGAAGAAGAAGGAGTTGAGAAGCGATTTGCATAAGTCGTGTACTTAAATACATAGCCTCTTTCGCATAGACTGCAGAAACCTCTGCCGAAAGAGAGCGTGCCACTAATTTCCCTTCTGAGTCAATATACGCTGCGGTTTTTTCAATCAGCGCCATTGTTTCTTCGTAGAGACGATTAAAAGCATTTTCAAAAGCATTATGCTCAATCATGATAATAGGTTCATCATATGGACGTTTATGTACACTCACGCTTTTATACTCCAAGTATCAGCACAAAATCATACCCCTCAACGAACAGAGTATTAAAAAGTTTCTTTTGTTGCTGTATAGAACGCTTTTTTTTTAAAACTGCTACCTCTTTTAATTTTTTTGCGCAACGCACTTTTTATACTAAGGTTAACGTGCCCAACAAACACTATAGGAATGTTTTTTATAAACGGATCATTTTCCTTGAAAAGGACCACTGCCAAGATTGCCGTTTTTCACAATAATAAGCGACTCCAAATTGCAAAGCAATACCCGTTATTATTAAGAAGGTATCGGAAAAAAACGTTTCTGTCATCACTGTTTTTATAATTTGTCCAAACATCGCAAAAATGGTTCCCGTTACAAAGACCGGTAAACTATGTTTTCCTAAAATTGCTAAAGGATGTTTCTGAGAAACATAAAACCATTTATTGACATGCGGCAAAGAAAGAATGAGAAAGGCTAATGCAAGAACATGGAGTAAACGTGGCAAGCTTAAAAAGGTTTTATTAAAATTCAACAATGGGGAAGACCAGCCAAGCCACCCCAAAATGCCCCACCAGTTTAAGCGAACCCATAACAGCGCCAACAAGAGATACGCTGCCGCACAAACAATCCAAAAAGACTGAAAAGCGATTGTTTTTCCTTGTTTAAGCGCTAAAGTACTGGTCAATCCTATGACGAATAAGAATTGCCAAGACAAAGGGTTTAAAAACCACTTTCCTTCTAAAGGATAAGAAGGAGGAGCAATTTTATAAAATCCGCAGATAAGATACAGCGTAAACGAACCCAAAAGCAGCCACTTTGTCTGTTTACAACTCAAATAAAGGATAAAAGGCGCAAAAAACATCAAAACGATATAAAGAGGAAGAATATTATTATATCCCAATTGATGCCCAAAGCTTAAGGTACTCAAAAATGCGATACCAGGCTCTTTAAAAAAGAGTCCCACATTATTCATCGATAAAAGTTTTTCTGTTCGCCATAATAAAAAGGCAGCAAAAAAAAGGCTTAACGTGACAAAAGTAGTAAAAAGATATGCGCCATAGAGCTGCAGAGCTCTGTACCACAGTTTTCGGATGATAAAAGCAAAGGATTTTTGCTGTAACCGTCCATGAAAGCTTAACCCAAGAGCAATCCCTGAAAGCAAAACAAACACTTCTGCACAATCAGAAAAACCGAAATTTCTATGAGTAAAAGACTCATAGATCGTTCTGGGAATATGGTTGATGAAAATCGTCAATAAGGCTAAAGAACGAAAAACATCAATACGTGTATCACGATGAGAAGGTTGAGTATTATGCTCAAGAATACCTTGGTATTTCATCAGTGGACTCCCACACGTTGCAACCCCCTTGAAGTCCCATAAAATGGTGCTTACCCTTATTGCCAACAAGCATGAACAGGATGAAATTTTAATTTTTAAGTATCAAGTTTCATTTTAAGCGTTTATTTTTTAAAAGGCAAAAGTTTTTTAAAGGCAAAAGAACGAAAAGCATCCATACGTGTATCACAGCAAAAAGGCGACATATTATGCTTAAAAACACTTTCATTTCTCATAAGCAGGCTCCCACACACCCACAAATCCTTTAAATTACGTGAAAATGGTAGTCACTTTCATCGCAAATAAGCATAATAGAATGAAACTTTAATTTTAAGCATTATTTTTCTCTAAGAAACAGGGATTTGACATGACAGAACAAAAAAATAAACCAATTGATCCACCTCTTTTCCCTCAGTTGATTTTAACACTTGATGTTCGGCGCAACACCCCACACGCATTATTGCAGCAAATTTTGCAAACAAAGTCTTTTGCATGCGTCATCCTCTATGATTCTGAAAAATTGAAAGATGATAGCTCTTTTTTACAACAACAAGCGCAAACTTACGCAGAAGATATTCAACATCATGACGCAGCCCTTCTCATCGCTGATGACAGCCGCATTGCTGGGCGCATAAAGGCTGATGGATTGCACATAGAAGATGATCTTAACGCTCTTGAAAGCTTCAAAAATCAGCAAAAGGAACAAAAAATCATAGGCTTTGGCAATCTACGCAATCGCCATAGTGCTATGCTTGCAGCGGAAACAGGTGTTGATTACCTGTTCTTTGGAAAACTCGGTGCTGATAAAAAACCCCAAGCGCACCCCCGCAATCTCCAGTTAGCAACATGGTGGGCAGAGATTATGCAAACCCCCGCCATTATCCAAGCAGGAAGCGATTTTTCAACCTTTGATGAAGTCTTAAAGACTGGATGTGAATTCATTGCTGTAGAAGAAGTCATTTTGGGGAACGACAACCCCTTAATACTGCTTAAAACAATGCAAGAAAAATGTGAGAAAACCCCCTTGTAATATAGGAGGAGAATTTATAAATAAAACGTTAATAAAAATCCAAATACTCACCACTATATTACTTATATAGAACACACAATAACAGATAAAGAGGATACCTCGAAACTCAATAAAATTGCTTAATAATTCAATCAAATTGATGAAAAATCTATCGTCTTGTTTTCATATAATATATAGAAAAAAGGATCATAAAAACTTTCTCGTTCGATGTCTTATAAAGACAAAGCATTATGATTGGGGAAAATGGTCATTTTCAATATTGGTACTGAATACCAATAGCTGACGATACAAATATGCAGGGGACATAAAAATGCAATATAGCGGAACACTTGAAGATCTTAAAAACATAATTCGCAAAGCTGGATATCAAATCAAAGAAACTAAACCTCTATCACATCCATCCCCTGAAGGATATCAGATCAAAACCTCCGAAGGAGGCACTACTAATTGGTTTAAAAGCACAGGAAAACTTCAAGTTCAAGGCAGCGCAAACATAAAACAAAAGCTAACAGAAGATTTAGCAAAGCATCTAGAAGAAACATCAACGATTCCTTCCTCAAAAACTGCTTCCAATCCTTCAAATAAAAAAATCTTTATCGTTCATGGCCATGACCATATTGCTCTAGAGCAACTTGAACTTATTCTTCGCAGGCTTGGTCTCGAACCATACATCTTAAAAAATACTGGTGGTAATGGTTTAACCCTCATTGAAATTTTGGAAAAAGAAGCTTGTAACGATTCTATAGGATTTGGTATTGTGCTATTTACTCCCGATGATATAGGCTATGCTAGATCTGACAAGGAAAAAAAAGAACAATTTCGTGCACGACAAAACGTTATTTTTGAAATGGGCATGTTAACCGCTGCACTTTCTCGCAAAAATGTCGCTATTCTAAAAAAACAAGACCTTGAACTCCCTTCAGATTTTGGTGGGCTTAAATACATTCCTTTTAAAAAACACGTAAAAGAAACACTTCCGGATCTTTTTGATCGACTATGTGAAGCCGGCTACAATTTAGATGCAAAAAAATTTGCTACAGCATCACGTTAAATTTGAATAATGCTTATGTTTATTTTTTAAAGCGCACGCCCAAAACCACAAGACACCCCACCACATTCCACAGACACACACATCCTATAGGCTCAAAGAAACGATCCACCCCCCACCCTTCTTCAAACAGCAAGCGATTGTGCAAATTTTAATGAAGAGACCGAAATTCATTACCATGGAAGAAATCATTTTAGTCTCTTTGATAAACGCGGGGCTGTTGTCATAATTTTGATGGACTTGCAAAGTTTAAGAGGCAGCCTCTCATTAGATTAAAGAAAAATAGGAAATTCACGTCGGGCATGTACTACAGCTACAATTTCGATTTGATTTGCAGCTACTTGATACAATATAAGGTAATTTGGATGCGCTACAATTTCTCGTAATCCTAATACCTTCTCACTCTGTCTGTATAAATATAGATGTTCAGCCAATGGCAGTACGGATGCTTCCAAAAACCTTTTCATTCGGCGCGCAGCAGATGGATTTTCGCGAGCAATATAAGTTAAAATCTGACGCAAATCGTCGCGCGCCGAAGACAACCAAACAACCGGAAGCATCACTTTTCCTGTTCAGCTTCAAGCTGACTGATTATAACTTCCATTTCAGCCATAACCTCATCATGCGGAATAGGAGGATATGGATTTGCAAGACTGCTCGCTACCTTATCGCGCAGCCATGCAGTGTAGCTGCTTTCCTGTTCAATGGTTTCGAACTCTGAAATTAGCAGAGAAAGGGTGATCTTTATAACATATGTCCTTTCTATTCCTGAATATTGAAGATAATTACTCTTGGCTATGTTGTCAATACTAGCGAATTGAAAATGTTTAACTTTTAAGCGTCCAAAGTTCTTTTGATCTTAAAACTTAAGGCTTTTTAACCCTCTCAAAAAACACGGGGGCTGTTGTCATGATTTTGGTAATCATTCCAGAGAGGTTTAAGAGGCAGATAGCCTCTCATTAAAAAACAAATTTTGTAAGTAAAAAACTATTTTTATTGTAAATTTCCTGAAATTACTTTATGAATTAAAAGATGTTTTGGTCGCATACGCAACGACCAAGAGGGTCTTGAAAGCCCGAAAATCTAAACATGAATTTACCCCACTTTGTGGGTATCCCGGAATTCCGGGAGTTTTTGCTATGTCCAGGTGCTTTAAGCACTAAAAGCAAAAAAAGCTGATTAGATTTCAGTACTTTCAAGCTCCCGGAATACTCATGCGAGGGCGCTCGCGACCGGCGGGGGGCTTTAAAATGCAAACCAAAGATCTTGATAACGACATTTTCATTGGCAAAAAAATTCGTTTGAGACGAAAAATGTTGAAGATGTCTCAAAAAACATTAGGTCAGCACTTAGGTGTCACTTTCCAACAAATCCAGAAATATGAAAACGGCTTAAATCGTGTCAGCGCAGGGCGTTTAATGGAAATTTCTGATATTTTGAATGTTCCCATTGCCTTTTTTTATGCCGATATCATTACAAAACAACAGCCCGCATACCACCATGATGAAATCGCATCAAGCACAGAGGAATATCTGCTGCTCAAAAGATTTAGAACTCTCACAACGGTAAAAAAGAAAGCCTTTTTACAACTGATCTCTGAAGAGAATGCAAGCTAATATAACGCGATAGCGTGCACTATTCAAAGTCCCCTTTGTAACACTTTATTGCTTGAATGCAAAACATACCACCCCTCCATTTTAAAAAACGACACGTTAAGAGACACTATTTTAATTTTTATTGTAAATTTTTTGAAATTACTTTATGAATTAAAAGATGTTTTGGTCGCATACGCAACGACCAATAGGGATTAAAAGCCTGAAAAACTCAAACATGAATTTACCCACTCCTGTGGGTATCCCGGAATTCCGGGAGATTTTGCTATGTCCAAGTGCTTCTCAGCACTAAAAGCAAAATGCTGATTTGAGTTCAGTGCTTTTAACTCCCGGAATACTCATGCGAGGGCGCTCGCAACCGGCGGGGAAAAATGCAATCTCAAAATCTTAATATTGATCTTTTTATTGGCAAAAAAATTCGTTTGAGACGAAAAATGCTAAAAATGTCTCAAAAAACATTGGGTCAACATTTAGGTGTTACTTTCCAACAAATCCAGAAATATGAAAACGGCTTAAATCGTGTCAGCGCAGGGCGATTAAAAGAAATTTCTGATATCTTGAATGTTCCACTTTCCTTTTTTTATGCGGATATCATTACAAAACAACAGCCCGCATACCTTCATGATGAAATCGCATCAAGCACAGAGGAATACCTGCTGCTCAAAAGATTTAGAACTCTCACAACGGTAAAAAAGAAAGCCTTTTTACAGCTGATCTCTGATGAGAATGCAAGCTAACATCACACGGATAGCGCACTATTCATAAGCATTCATACGTATTTTAAAAAGCAACCTCCATTGTAAGCATTTTTTCATTTTAAGAGGAGAAGCCCTTGATATAATAGAAGATAAGCATCTTTATATACGATAACCCTTCATCATTATTATTTTTAACAGAACTATTTTAAACAGTCTGTCTCTCGTCGACATTTATGCTACTTTTTTAACTTACCCAACCCTACCTTGAACCAAGACGAAAAACTGAGAGATAAAAAGTAATATAGAAATGAAATTCTTATACGGCTTGTAATGATGAAAAAAAAATGTGAAAATTCTGATCGGTAATGAGGAGAAAACACCATGATCAAGAGAAGCGTGAAGCTGCTTATCTTAGGCGTGATTGGGCTTGCAAGTTCTGCTGTAAGTTCAGCGGGAAACACTGAAGAAATCTCAAATTCTGAAAGCTCTTTCAATACGATTCAAGAAGCTTCAAACACTCAAGAACCTTTTCAGCCCTTAAAAGCTGGAGACTATGACCAAGCCTATGACTATTACATCCAAGGTTATTATTTAAAAGCTTTTCGTGAAGCACTCCGACGTGCTGAAAAAAATGATCCTTTTGCACAAACTCTTCTTGCCCGAATTTATATGGAAGGATGTGCTGTTCCTATTGACGGTGCGCGTGCTGCTTTATGGTTTGAACGCGCCGCAAAACAGGGGGAACCCCAAGCACAACTACGCTATGGACTTATGTTGTTTGATGGTCACTTTATAAAACAAAATCAAGAACTTGGTGCGCAATTCATTCAAAAAGCTGTCAAAGCAGGCGTCAAGGAAGCCTATTTTTATTATGGACAACTGCTTCTTTATAAAGCCTCACAGGAAAAACAAGCTCTCCCTGGTGTTTCTTCCCAAAGTCGTGAAAATGAAGCAATAGAGCAAGCCTTAAAATGGTACTTAAAAGGTGCTGCTCTTGGGGATGCTGAAGCGGCTTTTTCTGCTGCAAAAATTCTTTCCTTAGGCACGTTAAAGCGACCAAAAGATGATCACAATGCCCGCAAGCTCATGGAGGTAGCAGCTCAAAACAACCACTTAAAAGCTCAACTTCATTTAGCACAATGGCTTGTACAGGGGCGTGGAGGAGAAACAGATTTTCAGCGTGCTTTTCATTTACTTCACAGAAATGCCGTCAACATGATTGCACCAGCACAGATTTCCCTTGCAAGGCTTTATCGAGATGGCACAGGAACAAAAGGCGATATAATAATGGCAGCGGCATGGTATATGCTCGCAAAGGAGGCAAAAATGCAAGCTCCTGATCTTGAAATAATGCTCCAAGGCATGGACAAGACACAACTAGAAAAAGCGCACAAAGAAGCAATAAAGCTCCTTCCTGTTTTTTAAAATACTCCTCTCTGCTTCAAAAAGATAAAATTTATAGAAATTCCGGGAGATTTTGCTATGTCCAGGTGCTTTAAGCACTAAAAGCAAAATGCTGATTCGAGGTCAGTGTTTTTAGACTCCCGGAATACCAACGCGAGGGCGCTCGCAACCGGCGGGGGCTTTAAAATGCGAGCCAAAAATCTTGATAACGACATTTTCATTGGTAAAGAAAACGCACTGGTATCATTTGCTTAACAAACAATATCCAATAAGCAAAAGAGCTAGACTATCCCGAAAATTCCGCAAGCTCTATTTTTTCATTCTTTTTGCTTGGACGAAAAACACGCCGTCTCTTATAAAAAAACTATTTTTTATTGCCAAGCCTCCGAAATTACTTTACATATTGAAAGGTGTTTTGGTCGCATACGCAACGACCAATAGGGCTCTAAAAACCCGAAACCTCGTACATAAATTTACCCCGCTTTGCGGGTATCCCGGAATTCCGGGAGATTTTGCTATGTCCAGGTGCTTTAAGCACTAAAAGCAAAATGCTGATTCGGACTCAGTGTTTTTAACTCCCGGAATACCAATGCGAGGGCGCTCGCACTCGGAGGGGGCTTTAAAATGCGAGCCAAAAATCTTGATAACGACATTTTCATTGGCAAAAAAATTTGTTTGAGACGAAAAATGCTAAAAATGTCTCAAAAAACATTAGGTCAACATTTAGGTGTTACTTTCCAACAAATCCAGAAATATGAAACCGGCTTAAATCGTGTCAGCGCAGGGCGTTTAAAAGAAATTGCCGATATCTTAAATGTTCCACTTGTCTTTTTCTATGCGGACACCTCAGCAAAACAACAGCCCCCATACCCTCATGATGAAATCGCATCAAGTACAGAAGAATACCTGCTGCTCAAAAGATTTAGAGTTCTAACCTCGATAAAACAGAAAGCCTTTTTACAGCTGATCTCTGATGAGAATGCAAGCTAACATCACGCGATAGCGTACGCTATTCAAAGCCCCCTTGTGAACACTTTATTGCTTAAATGCAAAACATGCCACCCCTCCATTTTAAGAAACGACACGTTAAGAGACGCTATTTTAATTTTTATTGTAAATTTCCTGAAATTACTTTATGAATTAAAAGATGTTTTGGTCGCATACGCAACGACCAAAAGGGGCCTTGAAAACCCTAAGTTCTAGCGTAAAGATGAACCCACTTTGTGGGTATCCCGGAATTCCGGGAGTTTTTGCTATGTCCAGGTGCTTTAAGCACTAAAAGCAAAAAGGCTGACTAGAACTCAGTATTTTCAAGCTCCCGGAATACCAACGCGAGGGCGCTCGCAACCGGCGGGGGCTTTAAAATGCGAGCCAAAAATCTTGATAATGACATTTTCGTTGGCAAAAAAATTCGTTTGAGACGAAAAATGCTAAAAATGTCTCAAAAAACATTAGGTCAACATTTAGGTGTCACCTTCCAACAAATCCAGAAATATGAAAACGGCTTAAATCGTGTCAGCGCAGGGCGTTTAAAAGAAATTGCCGATATCTTAAATGTTCCACTTGTCTTTTTCTATGCAGATATCTTAACAAAACAACAGCCCCCGTACTCTCATGATGAAATCGCATCAAGTACAGAGGAATACCTACTGCTCAAAAGATTTAGAGTTCTAACCTCGATAAAACAAAGAGCCATTTTACAATTACTCTCTGATCAAAATGAAAGCTTTTAACATCATAATATAGGGCGCTACACTCTCTATTCTTGACTTGCCTCCCACCCCTCAAAGGACAGAAGCCCCTTCCCTATCCAGTTGGGAAACAATCCGTCTTCTCAGAACAGAACTCTTTTAGCTTCCCATTTTATGTGGTTCATTTCACAAGATTATCCGGACAAGCTCTCCCTCAAATATTCACCACACACTCTCATAAAAACATCACATGTGCAAAGTTTTATGTCTTATAGCACCACACCTCAAACGATAGTATTTAAAAAAACAGAATAAACATTCATACGTATTTAAAAAAAGATAGCCCTTAAAAAGCAATGCTTGAAAATTTTTTTGGTCGATCTGGAACAGCACCTAACGCATCATTTTATAATAGTGATCGAGGATATGATCTTAACATGCAAACGCAAAAAATTGCTTTTTTATCATAATCACTAAAAGCAGCTGTTTATTAAAATATACGCCACCAGAAGCACTTCAAGCAGCCTTTACAGCTGAAACCATTATTCATCGATTAATTAACCGATTGATTAGATACCGATATGTTGTTAATGTGCTATAAGTAAAGTTGCTCTTATTTCTGGAAGAGGAGCTTCGCAAATAAAGAGCAACAATAAGTAAGGGGAATTAAAGATGTTAAAATATTTATTGCTGTCACCGGTTGTGTTGGTGGCTGGTTGCGCATCTGTAGGCAATTATTCATCAAATTATGTTGATCAAAGTCTTACAAAGCGTCAGGCACAATTAGTCGCTAACAAATTTATTAGCGGTAACAAAGGGTTTTTACCACCCGCTACAACCACACTTCTTATAAAGAAAAATAATACAGCAGACAACTTTACTCCTTTATTTATCAATCTGTTGCGACGGAATGGATATAATGTGATCTATACAGATCAACCTCAAAAGCAACAAAATATGGGTGTGATTTTGAGTTATAGAATAAGATTAAATAGTAGCACTATAGTGTCTCTTTTTCAGTATAACGTGAATGGAGAGCCGCGTTCTTATATAAATACTCATCCCAGATGAACCCGCTATTTAATGTAAACATTCTCTATATTTTACACGTAAAGACTTAAAAGCTCTTGTGAAAGCCAAAGAGATTTACACCTCAATAAAAAACCTCATTTTTAGCCAGAGTGGATAAATTTTATTATAGATTGTAACAATACAAAATAGTGTAAGTTATAGCTTTAAGATTTAAAGAAAGAAAAATACTAAAAATAATGAAAATGCCCCATACCCTAGCAAATTATTACGCGAAGATATAAATGCAAAACTTGGCTTATCTGTGATTGAAGCGGCTGAATAGCTTTCTATATCCTGTGTAGCATTTTCTAGGGTATTGGTAAAAATCCTTATAACGACATTTTCAATGGCAAATTCATTGGCAAAAAAGTTCGTTTGAGACGAAAAATGCTTAAAATGTCTCAAAAAACATTAGGTCAACATTTAGGTGCCACTTTCCAACAAATCCAGAAATATGAAAACGGCTTAAATCGTGTCAGCATAGGGCGTTTAAAATAAATTGCCGCTATCTCAAATGTTCTACTTTCCTTTTTCTATGCTGATATCTTAACAAAACAACAGCCCCCGTACTCTCATGATGAAATCGCATCAAGTACAGAAAAATACCTGCTGCTCAAAAGATTTAGAGTTCTAACCTCGATAAAAAAGCCTTTTTACAGCTGATCTCTGATAAGAATACAAACGAACACCCTGTAACAACACACACCACGCTCTATCCCATGAGACACTCATAATAAACTCCGTATTCACATATTCATCACATATTCTTAATTAAAAACACCTCATGGTTTTAGGGAACTTATATCATTGCCATCAATTATATTATTGCCATCAATGATGATATTTTACGACACAACGGGATAAATTTCCCCAAAAATTCTAAAAAATTTTTGTGCAAATTTTTAAAAAGCTTGCGTCTGAGCGCTTTTTATGGTCTTGCAAAGAACTGAAAAGCAAAAATACATAAAGGTCCTTTTTTACTTAAGCTTTTCTCTTTGCAAAAAGCAGGAGAAAGCCCATAAAGAGCACACAGGACCATGAGAGAGCAGCAAGGTTAATCAAAGGGATTTTAGCCCGAAAATAACAAAAGAGCTTGACTGTTAAAGGCAGCAAAGAAAAGCGCCATAAAGACAACAAGAGAGTTCTTTTTGCAAGAATAGAATTGGATAGAAACGATGAAAATTAATGGCAATGAAATTCGCCCTGGTAATGTGATCGAACATCAAGGAAGCTTATGGGTTGCTGTTAAATGCAACGCTGTAAAACCAGGAAAAGGTGGTGCATTTAACCAAGTTGAAATGAAAAATTTGATTGATGGTACAAAACTTAATGAGCGATTTCGCGCTGCTGAGACCGTTGAACGCGTGCGCCTTGAACAAAAAGATTTCACATTTCTTTATCAACAAGGGGATGCTTTGGTCTTTATGGATTCAGAATCTTATGAACAACTAGAACTTCAAAAGGATTTTGTTGGTGAACGTGCTGCTTTTCTCCAAGATGGGATGACTGTCACAGTTGAACTTTATCAAGAAAAGCCTATTGGCATCTCACTTCCTGATCAAGTTGCTGTCACAATTGCGGAAGCCGATCCTGCCATCAAAGGACAAACGGTTACCTCCTCTTATAAACCCGCCATTCTTGAAAACGGGATTCGTATTCTTGTTCCCCCCTTTATGAATGCTGGTGAACGTATCATTGTAGACACCAATGAGTTGATTTATTTGCGTCGCGCAAATGAAAAAGATAAATAAAGGAATAAAAAATGGCCCATTCTGCAGTCATGAATGTCATGGTGCAAGCTGCAATGAAAGCAGGACGCTCGTTGGTACGTGATTACGGTGAAGTGCAAAATTTGCAAGTGTCTTTGAAAGGACCAGCAGATTATGTCAGCCAAGCAGATCGCAAAGCGGAAAAAATTATTTTCAATGAATTAAGCAAAGCGCGCCCCAAATTTGGTTTTCTGATGGAAGAGTCAGAAGAAATCATTGGAGAAGATTCACAACACCGTTTTATTGTTGACCCTTTAGATGGCACCACAAATTTTCTCCATGGCATTCCTTTTTTTGCTGTTTCCATTGCCTTAGAAAGCCAAGGAAAAATCGTTGGTGGTGTCATTTACAATCCCGTGAATGATGAACTCTTCACCGCAGAACGCGGGTGTGGTGCTTTTTTCAATGACCGCCGCTGTCGCGTTTCTGCTCGACGCAGACTAGAAGATTGTGTCATTGCCACAGGAATGCCTCATTTTGGTCGCCCAAATCATGGAACCTACCTTATTGAATTACGTAATGTGATGGCAGAGGTTGCCGGACTTCGCCGTTTTGGTGCTGCTGCTCTTGATTTAGCTTATGTGGCTGCTG
Organism: Bartonella sp. AA81SXKL; assembly: GCF_042196945.1. Taxonomy (NCBI): domain Bacteria; kingdom Pseudomonadati; phylum Pseudomonadota; class Alphaproteobacteria; order Hyphomicrobiales; family Bartonellaceae; genus Bartonella; species Bartonella sp. AA81SXKL. The sequence goes on from NZ_JBHIRH010000001.1 coordinate 114,399, forward strand.
GAAGAACCGATGGCTTTTGGGAAGATAACCTGCAAATTTGGGATATGGCTGCTGGAATACTGATGGTTCGTGAAGCCGGTGGTTTTGTCACCGATAAAGAAGGCGGCAACAATATATTTCGCAAAAAAAATATCATTGCCGGCAATGAACACATTCGCCTAAAATTAGAAAGAGTTCTCAAAAAAGGCATTTAGACCTCATAGTAAGCTCTCAAAAGGACATCTTTTTAAAAGACAATACGAGTTCCTCTGAATACTCCTCATCACGCAACCTATCTCATCAAATTACACAATATGATGAAAAAATTCAGAAAATTGTGATGAGAGAGCTTATAAAACTTCGCTTATCTTAGCGCTGCCACTCTTGATTTAGCTTATCCGTTAGTCGAGCCGAGAGCTTTTGGAAAAACAATCTAAAAATTTGCAACAGAACACCCCGTATACAAAGGTTCACAAAACCATCACCAACGATCAAGCCCCCAAAAAAACCTAAAAATACAATTACAGTCTAGCCAATATTATTGACACTGTTGTTTCCTCAATTCCTCTGCAAACAAACCAGAAAACAAAAAGAACCATAAAAACAAAACGCTCTCAAAAACAACAAATACACCTGCTGCAAAAACCTCCCCTACTCTTCTTAAGAAATCACCCTTACACAACGCAAAAAGATTGGCTCTCAAAGCCTGCCCTCTCCTCTCCCATAAGAACTGTCACTATGCCTCTCAAGAGTTTTTACCACTGCATAGCAACAGAAATTTCAGCAAATCCACTGCACTCCACCCTCCCCCTTCATTTAATCGTTATCCAAAATGCCGATGAAATTCGCACGAAATTTGTAGTAACAAAAATCCTTTTTCTCAAAAATCGCCGCCTGCATTTCCCTCTTTAACTGTTCTTGATTATCTTTAACTACCTCTTCTAGGGCATTTACCTTCTCCTCATCAAAGATAATCTTTAATTTTTTTGTGAATCTCCTATTCCAACGAGCTGCTCCCCAAAAATCAACCGGTTATCACATTTCTCATTTGATGATTTCAACCATCTTCTAGCACCTGATGCGTAAGCCTTTTTAAACGTTAGAGTCCCTTCAACAATGGAAGAATCTGGTCCCATACTTGCATCATTATCTTTACACGTATTGATTGTATCTTTAACTATGGTATAAGAGCACCCCTTATCAAAAGCCATATAGCCCTTTTTTACTGTTTTAATGAGCTTCTTATAGTAAATAAAAGTCTCTCTCACCTTTTTATAACCATCGGAAATATCACACAATAACAACAGCACATCCTTTTTACAACATAGTAACGGTGCACATTGATCAGACAAAAAATTCCTGTGCTCTAACATTTTCTCTATCTCTTTATGTCTGGAATTATAGATATGTTGTCCCACAAAGTATCTGCAAATTTTTGCTTTTCATTCTTCTTTTTAGATAGTTTTTCTTTTTGCTGTTTGCATTCAGCTATAATCACATCATCAAGAACGTACAACAACCAATGAAGCAATAACATTGTAGGTTTATAATATTCTTTATTTGTATGAGTATTAACAAATCCTTTCAGAGAAATTCCATTCTCTTCCATGAATTTTCCTGCTTTTACATAATATTGCTCAAAAAGTGTTGTATTCAAAAGATTATATATTTTTTCAATCTGCTCATCAGTCAGTTCTGTTTCGAGTGCCTCCTTATACAATAAAGACAATTCTCTCTCCCCTTGCGCACAAATATTCTTTACCAATGAAGGTCTGTTCCCATGAGCTTTCATGCCTGCTCTAGGATTTTTTATCTCTAGTATATCCCTTTCCCATTGCCTTACTCCCTCATCCCATTGCTCAACCCACTCCTTTGATATTTTTTGCGTTTTTTCAAAAAGCCTTTGTTCCCCTTCTGCAATAATCTTTTCATATATCTCGCACCCTCGAACTTTCTGTTCAAATTGTTCAGTTAATTGCTTGTTACGATAATTTACAAATGCCAGCATTACAGCCACCCCACAAAGCACTATTACCATTGCTACAATTAAAAAAGCCTCCTTTGAAAATCCCCAAAAAACCACAGCTGCTTCAAGGTGTATACAAGCATAAAGATGAATCCTACAATCTTCACCGCCCATTTAAAAATGAACTTGATGGTGACTATCATTCGGGAGTTATTAGTTTCTTCCTTTATCGGATTATCAATTACCTCTTTTATTTCTTCATCCATTATTTCCCTCTTTTTGTTTGTGTAACCTTCCCATCGACTTCTCGGTATTGTGTCATTATGTGTATATGCGATTCACGGGATACCACATATTATGTTTTAACAAAATTAGTATACAAAATATAGATAGTTGTATTGATAAATGCAAACGATTTGTATTTTATTATACTGCTATTGTGTTTTATACGCTTTAAAGAAAAGCCTTTTAAAACCTCACAATGCATGATCTATGAAATATGGGAAAAAATACTAAAAATCTTAACACAGCAAAACATAGCTGCGTGCCCTCTTAGCTCTGTTTTGTAAAATCGATAAAAAACATCTCTCAGCCCATTTATCGGCTCTTTTTCCATAAGCCGGCACCATCACACATTTTGCCACCCTCTAATATTGCTACAGCCCTTAAAACTTGAGAGGATTCATAAGAAGCATTGTTCTTTCTCAAGTGTTTTACACCATACAGACTTCCCCGCTTGATATATGTAAGAGACATGATTTTATTGGTTCATCATACATAGGTTTGAAATAAGAAAATTTATAATTTTAGAAGCTCTCATCCAACGTGCAAAACAATGAATTATCCTTATAAATCAACGTGACAGTGCTGTTATGAAGAGAACTCCTTGCTCATCTTAATAGTCCATAGCGATTTAACTGGATATCGTTTTATATTTTGTACACAGATGAAGTATTTTTATAAAAATGCTTCATCTTGCGCAGAAAAAAGAACAGCCCGTTAAAAAAGAAAAGCATCTCAATGCTTGCCTTTCTTTTTTCCATGAGAGTTTCAAATTAATAAGCCTGTCTGAAAAGAGTGCTGTTTACGCCCTTAAAGATACTGCTCTTGTATCAAGATTACTTACTCAGATGAGAATTGCAGTTTAGCCAAATGCGCATAAACATTATTTTTTATAATGAATTGTGTGTTCCTTCTTCCACAAAAGCGCCTTTATCCATCACGAGAATACGATCAGCTTTTAAAATTGTTGCCAAACGATGTGCAATGACCAGGATTTAGGATTTTGTATCAATCCTTCTAAGGTATCTTGCACCAACTTTTCACTGTTTGCATCTAAAGCAAATGTTACTTCATCAAGTAGCAACATTTTGATTTATAATAATAATTCATTGTTTTATATGTTGAATGAGAATCCCGAATACCGTAGGATTCTCTCATTTCAAACCATGTTCCATGGTGAACCAATCAAAACCATGCCTTTTGCACTTTACAAGTGGGGAGAGCTCGCGTGAATAAAAAAACTATTAAGAAAGGACTTAAAATGCCTATAATAAATTATCTCAAGTGCCAAGGGCTGTAGCAACATCCACGAGTTGGCAAATATAATGATGGTGCCGGCTTGCAACAAGAGGGCTGCATTTCTTAAAATCGCCAGTGCAATACCAATGCGTTGTTTTTGCCCCCCAGAAAGCATGGTACCACGTTCTTCTACTTGCGTATTCAAGCCATCTGGTAAAGCTTGAATAAATTCAAATGCATTGGCAGCTTTAGAAGCGGCCAAAATTTCCTCTCCATGGGTATGTTCAGTTCCAAAAAAAGAAGAAAAGTTTACAATTATTTTATTTCAAGTCTTTATACTCTAGGGAAGAAAGGATTTATGCATATATTCAAAATGATTTTTGAATTTAAAAACGCAACCACAATGATTTATAAGTGTTTAAGACCCATCTGTTTATGTCGGATGCGTTTTTGAATTAATATTTAAAGTGCACTCTTTGATAGGATAAAAAATCCATCCATTTGCAATCGATTTGTTTAAAACCTTTGTACCCCATAAAAAGGAGGCTTTTACATGCCAATATTACCAAAACGATTTTTGAATTTAGAAAGACGACCACCACGATCTACGAGTGTTTGGGAGCCACCTGTCCATGCCGGATGCGTTCTTGGATCAATATCTAGATTAAGAGTATCGCCTTCTTTTCCCCAAGTAGAGCGCGTCGTATATTGGGTTCCATCCGTCATAACAACGGTAATTTTATGATAATTGGGGTGAATATTCGCTTTCATGCGTCAAACCTTTTGCGTTTATAGAATGAAATAGCACTTATTTGTTTTTTTAAGTGCACTTCCTTTGTCTTTTTGATACATTGATTTAAAGTATTTATTTCTATAACTGAGCACGCATCAAAAAACAAGTGTTCAAGATACATCATTGTATCAAGTGTTACAAATCCAATACAGTGAGCAAAATTTTATGACATTACGTTATCGTTCAGAAAAATCGACAAAGTCTTCCCCTAAGAAATCTTCATTCTCTTCGCTTGCAATTTTTTTTCCCTATATTTTGCGCTATCGTTGGTTGTTTATCTTTGCTTTTCTAGCGTTATCTGTTGCTGCTCTTGTCACATTAGCTTTGCCTGTGGCTATCCGCCAAATGTTTGATCATGGGTTTTCTACTTCAAGCCATGGACATATCAATTTTTACTTTGGAATTTTGTTTATCTTAGCCTTGTTTCTCGCATTTGCTTCAGCAGCCCGTTATTACTGTGTTATCACCTTAGGAGAACGGATTGTTGCCGATTTACGGCGTGATGTGTTTGTCCATATTATGAAACTTTCTCCTGCTTTTTTTGATCGATCACATTCAGGAGAGATTGTTTCAAGGCTTCTAACAGATACCACACAAATAAAATTAGCTGTGGGCTCTACCGCCTCTACCGCATTGCGTCAGCTGATTATCGTGATCGGAGCCGTCGTAATGATGGTGATCACCAATGCTAAATTGTCTTTGTTGGTTTTAGCTGCTATTCCTGTTGTGGCCATTCCCTTGGTAGTCTTTGGACGTAAAGTTCGCTCTCGTACCCGCGCGGCGCAAGATCGTCTCGCAGATGCCAATGCTGTTGCTACAGAGCAGGTAAGTGCTATTCGCACTGTGCAAGCTTTTACCGCTGAAAAACTCGTTACAATACGTTTTTCACAATTGATAGAACGTGCTTTTCAAACAGCACGTGCTTCTGTAATCTTGCGCTCCTTTTTTACGGGGTTTGCAATTTTTTTGGTTTTTAGCAGTGTGGTTGCTGTTTTATGGATTGGATCGCGTGATGTTTTGAATGGAACGATGACAGGAGGGACATTAGGGCAATTTGTCCTTTATGCGGTTTTTGGAGCTTCTACTTTTGCGCAATTATCGGAACTGGGAGCAGAATTAATCCAAGCAGCAGGCGCTGCTGAACGGCTTGCCGAATTGTTACAAGAACAACCTACTATTGTAGCTCCTAAAAATGCTTTATCATTAGAGCAACCTGTTCGAGGTGAACTTGTTTTTGATCAGGTTGATTTTACCTATCCTTCTAGACCACAAGAGAAGGTTTTACGCTCGCTTTCATTTTCTGTAAAAGCAGGCGAAACGGTTGCTTTTGTTGGGGCTTCCGGAGCAGGAAAAAGCAGTATTTTTTCTTTGATCCTTCGTTTTTATGATCCAATAAGTGGAACAATTCGGTTGGATGGCATGGAAATTAATCGCCTTTCTTTACAAGATTTACGCAGTGCAATTTCCTATGTTCCACAAGATGTCGCCATTTTTGATGGAACATTGCGTGATAATATTATTTTTGGAACTGAAAATACCCATGAAGAGGAAATCCTTGTTGCCGCTAAAGCGGCTAATGCACTTGAATTTATTCAAGCTTTACCAGATGGCTTGAATACGCAAGTAGGAGAACGCGGTACCATGCTTTCTGGGGGACAAAAACAACGCATTGGTATTGCGCGGGCAATTTTAAGAAATGCACCCCTCTTGCTGCTTGATGAAGCAACATCTGCTTTAGATGCAAACAGTGAAAAGTTGGTGCAAGACGCTTTAGAAGGATTGATGCAAAATCGTACAACCTTGGTCATTGCACATCGTTTAGCAACAATTTTAAAAGCAGATCGTATTCTTGTGATGGATAAAGGCGCCCTTGTTGAAGAAGGAACGCATGCTGAACTTGTGGCAAAAAATGGCGTTTACGCTTACCTCGCAAAACTCCAATTTTCACCTGAGTAAGTGATCATGATACAAGAGCCGTATCTTTAAAGGCATAAACAGCACTTTTTTCAGACAGGCTTATCAATTTAAATCTCTCATGGAAAAAAGAAAGGCAAGCATTGAGATGTTTTTCTTTTTTCTGCGCAAGATAGAGCATTTTTATAAAGACACTTCTGTGTACAGAATGTAAAATGATACCAAGTTAATCTCTATGGACTATTAAGATGAGCAAGGAGTTCTCTTCATAACAGCGCCATAACGGTGATTTATAAGGATAATTCATTGTTTTTCATGAAAGATCATAAATACCATAGGATTTTCTCATGTCAAACCCTCATAGTAAGTCAAACAAAATCTCTTGCTTGCTCATCACAAGCAGAGTTGGCGTGTGAAGTGAAACGGTACAAGAAAGGAATAAAATACCTCTCTTGCCCCTTTACATTCTAAGGGCTGTCAAAACATTGGGGCGCTGACAAAAGAGTATACGCTGGCAAAAAGTATAATAGGTGCTCACTTGCTTGAGACCCTTATGCGGCTCACACTTGATAGGGTTCTAGGGACACAAGCTCTATCCTAAAGACTGACCACACTCTTTAAAAAAACTGAATATTAAAAATTTGCCCTCTCTCACCGCTCTAAACAATAGTGTTTACCGAAAATCATGACAAATTGTAATTCACAAATACACTTCTCTATTGCAAGAGTATCCTTTTATTCTCTTTCAAAAACACGAACACTTTTTGAATATTGTTTACAGATCCGTCTTATTGAAAAAGAGCAAAGATTTTTTTAGCACTTTTGGGCTTCTTATAACTTTTGTGTGAGAGCACATGAGAAACAGCGTTTATAATAAACTGGCTTTTGGCAAAATCGTAAAATTTTATCAAATTTATTGTTTGTAAATATCACCACGACCACTGTTCTGCTCTTGCAGACACGCAACCTCAAAACGACGTTCTCTTTACTCACAAATCGTCTCTCCAGCTCTCTCTTTCAGTCATAGCCCATAAAAATAAGGATAGAGTACTTCGATTAAACACCATCTTCTCACCCCCTCCAAGAGCCCCATATATTTTACAGCTCTCAATTTTATAGCCCCCCCTGTCGTGCTTTAAGAAGGCATTTTAACGATGATAAGAACATGTACAAAGAGGATATATCTTTAGGGTCTTTATGTTTTAAAGCTTGCACTAAATCATAATTTTTTTGTATAGCGAGCTAAGCGTATGCAGAACTGACACCCTAACCATTTCAAACCATTCAGCTGTTTCAGGAACAGATAAGCCAAGTTTTACGATTATATCTTCAACCACGAATTCACCGAAGTACGGAGGATTTTCATCATTTTTTAGCGCTCCCTCTTCAGTGATCCTCTAGATAATTAACTCATTCAGCATCTATACCAGAAAAGCGAAATATTACATGCTAATTTTCCTTTACATTCATTAGCCAAGCCCCCTCAAAATAACCTTTTAGTGAATAGAGCTAAAAGGATAAGTCTTCAAAACCATTTGGTGATATAGCTATATCAAGAGCACCTAAAATACGACTTAGTTGCTCAATATAGGCGATTTTCCCCTTTTTATCGTATCAGTCTTGTAGAAGACTTTAAGTCTTTTATGCTTAAATCAAAAAATTATAATTGGATTATATTGCATAAAGATGCTTTTTCTCATTTTTCCATTTAACACACGATAAGTTACCATTTAGGCACGATGAGAAGCTTTCCCCTTATATCATACATGTTAAAAACAAAATAAGCCGTTTGGGTATCTTAAGGTCAAGGATGCAGTTAGGCGCAACTTGTAAAGGGTTGCCTTGAGGCTTAAGGACCCAAGGCTTGTTAGTCCCTTCATTAAAAGCGGGTCTGATGTCATTATTTTGGAGAGCGATTATTAAGAATTTGAGAGGCAGACAGCCTCTCATTTTGATTTGTATGCAAACAAAGTGCACTCTATTTATTCAGGAAGAATAAGAATATACCCAGGAGGTGCTAAACGGAATAAGAGAGCGTCGTAACCCCACGCAGCAGACAGGAAGCAAATAGAAGAAACGCCTTCAAGAATTGTTAAGAATAATGCGTACGATATAGCGGCTTCATCTGCTGCTTCGCGGCGTTCTATAAGATATCCGAAAAAAAATAAAAAGCACCCTATTCCACTCACCGACCCAAAGACTTTTAATGCGGTATGAACCGGCCCACGTATGTTGAGCAAGATAATAAAAATTATGAAAGTAAATACTGTAAAGATCCCTTCGAATACCCCACGCACCATATTGCACAATTTTCGCATCATAATTGCAGAAAAGCTCTGTTCTGCGTATCGATTTTTTCTTTTGATGCTTGTATTCTTAGAAGATATACCGTCCACAACTCCCCCCGTTTTAAGCCAAGATGCTATGAAGTTAGTTACTTTCAATTATATCATCAAAAAATACAAGAAAAATTTATCCATTTTAACGAAAAAATAGGTGTTTTATTGAGGTGCAAATCTATTTTCTTTCGCAAGAGTTATTCAATTCGTTCGCCAATAGAAAACTACCCCCATTGAAGAGGAAGCTATCCTGACGCAGAAAAGCTTCATAATCTGTATTCCAATCCGCTCAGAAATCGCAACTTTCTAATCTACCCGCTTAATCCACCTTTGAAACTGCAATCAAATAAATTCTGCTGATGACAAGTAATGATAACATGAAAAAGAGAAAATATCACAATATCAAACTCTTCAATACAGTATGAGCTTTATGATTTTCACTCAAGAAGTAAGTGCCCACCCATGAACGACACCATACTAAAGTGCTGTGCATTCACAAATTTCCTAGCATTATCTCCCCTTCTCGAAATTGCACCTCTCCCGCAATCTTATCTCTCGATAGCACCCATTAAAGACTTTTAAAAGGTCCAAGGAAAAAACTCTCTGAGAAAGCTTTCAAGCCTAAAATGTCCCCGCCATTCTTATCATGATGAGGGCGCAAAAAATCACGCAGAAACATGAAAAATCTCTCCGCATTTAAAAACAGAGCTTGTCCTTCAAGCGCACGCTTTTTCTTGTTCTTTTGTCCATTGTCCCAAAGCCGCAAGATGGTTCATCCGAGCGCGATGACGAAATGCCTTCTGTGCAACAGCAATATTTTCATCTTTTCCTGCCCATGCTTTTAAGGCAGCTGCTTGCAATGCTCGTCCATAGGAAAAGGTCAATTTCCAAGGCAATACGCCCAAAGAATTCATGGCAGATAAATGCGCCGTTGCTTCCTGATCAGACTGCCCTCCAGAAAGAAAAGCAATTCCGGGAACAGCGGCAGGAACAGTCTGTTTAAGCACTTGGATGGTCTTTTCAGCAACTTCTTCAACAGAAGCCTTGCGAGCATCCTTTCCATCAATCACCATATTGGGCTTTAAAATCATCCCCTCCAAAAGAACACGAGCTTCAAACAATTCTTTAAAGACAGCCTGCAAAACAGTGCGTGTCACCTCAAAGCAGCGTGTAATTGAATGCCCACACGATGGTCCATCCATCAACACTTCCGGCTCAACAATGGGCACAATATTGAACTCCTGACATAAGGCAGCATAGCGTGCAAGAGCTTGTGCATTTTGTCTTATGGCGCCTCTTGTTGGCAAAGTGTGTTCATCAATAGCAATTACCGCACGCCATTTAGCAAAACGTGCTCCCAAAGCATAATAGTCTTTTAGCCGCTCACGAAGACTATCCAACCCTTCGGTAATTGTCTCTTGGGGAAAAGCAGCCAAGGGTTTCGCACCGGTATCAACTTTAATCCCTGGCAAAGCGCCTGAATCCCGAATAAGATCCGTCAACATTTTCCCAGTAGATGCTTTTTGCCGAATGGTTTCATCAAATAAAATAACCCCAGAGATGGCGTTTTCCATCGCTTCTTTTGTACTAAAAAGCATTTCACGATAAGCACGGCGCTTATCTTCATTGGATTCAACACCAATGCTTTCAAAACGCTTTCCAATGGTCGCCGTACTTTCATCTGCCGCCAAAATACCTTTACCCGCATGCACCAAAGCAAGTGCAATATCTTCAAGCCGTTCATTCATAAAAAATTCCTCTTTATTTTGTCTTAATTTCTAAAAATGCGCAACACTATCAAAACACTCTACACGACCGTATAGTTTTTCTTTAACCTTCCCCTTCAAAGAAGCCCTTTAAGCCTGCATAAGGGCAAGAATACCAGGAAGGGTCTTTCCTTCCATCCATTCCAAAAAAGCTCCTCCAGCAGTCGAAAGATAAGTAAAATCATTGGCAACACCGGCATGATTAAGGGCAAAAACCGTATCGCCCCCTCCCGCAATTGAAACCAACTTTCCCGTCAAACTACGTTCTGCTGCATGGCGTGCAACGGCAATGGTTCCCTTATCAAAGGGAGACATCTCAAAAACACCAAGGGGTCCATTCCACACAAGAGTAGCAGCTTCATCTATCGCAGCATTGATATGCGCAATAGAGCGCGTCCCAATATCCAATATCATGCCATCTTGTGGAATATCTTCAATGTCATAAAGACGATGCGGTGCATCTTTTTCAAAGCGAAATCCAACGACAGCATCCTGAGGAAGCAGAAGGGTACAGTGACACTCTTGCGCTTTTTTAATGATTTTTTTTATCGTTTCCATCAATGCATGTTCACACAGTGACTTACCAACAGACACACCTTGCGCTGCTAAAAAACTGTTAGCCATGCCCCCACCAATCACGAGATGATCAACCTTTTCCACCAAATGATTGAGCACAAAAAGCTTGCTGGAAACTTTCGCTCCTCCCACAATGGCAACCACAGGGTGTGTTGGATTGCCAAGTCCTTTTTCTAACGCCTGCATCTCACCTTGCAAAGAGCGCCCTGCATAAGAAGGCAACAAATGCGTTATTCCCTCCACCGAAGCATGGGCACGATGAGAAACTGAAAAAGCATCATTAACATAGAGATCTCCATTATGAGCCAAAGCTTCTGCAAAAGAACAATCATTCTTTTCTTCACCAGCATAAAAACGAACATTTTCAAGCAGTAAAACACCACCATTTTGTAATGACTCAACTGCAACCTGCACCGTCGAACCGATACAGTCAGGAGCAAAAGCAACCGGCTGATTAATGATCTTTTCCAGCACTTGCACAACAGGACGGAGTGAAAACTCTGGCTCTACCTTTCCTTTGGGGCGACCACAATGAGAAAGCAGAATAAGTTTAGCACCACACTTTTGCAGCTCAACGAGTGTCTCTTTATGCCGCTCTAAGCGTGTCGTATCACAGACCTTACCCTGCGCCATTGGCACATTAAAATCCACCCGCACAAGAACACGTTTTCCAGTGACATCAACATCATCAAGTGTACGAAACCCCATCACTGCTTCCTCTTCACTTTCCATTGTTTCAAATAAAAACGCATCCAACAACCCTGCCCACTTTTCTTTCCACTTATCCCCTCTTTGCTTTTACAAGAGACCCACGACAGCCCATCTCTCACCCTCTGTTTGAAAAGCCAAAGCTTTCATCATCAAATGTACAAAAGCCACTCATTGCTCTTAATCTTCATATCCCATTGTGGCAAACAAATGCATTGGCTCAACTTGATCTCTATTAAAGCTTCCTTTTACTTCTAAGCAAAAGAATTTACATCTCCTGTTTCCTAACGTTTTCTCAAAAGGTGTCTCGTTCATATCTTACTTTTTCAAAGTTTACTCTTTCATGCAGGTTTTAAAAGCACGTATTGACCCAGTATTAAAACAAAACACATCATCAATATTTCAATAGCCTCTTCTCTCTAGCGCATGAGAACAACAGCCTCTATCTGTTTTTCTCAAAATTGCACAAAAATGAGACTTTTCCCTATAAAAAGGAGGACCCTGAGGTCCTCTTATATTGTCTTAGCAAAAGCCACTGCCGTATCACTCATACGGTTAGAAAAGCCCCATTCATTATCATACCAAACCAAAACGCGACAGAGCTTACCATCAATCACTTTTGTTTGATCATTGTGGAAAATAGCTGAATGAGGATTATGATTAAAATCACAACTCACAAGTTTCTCTTCTGTATAATCCAAAATGCCCTTCAAAGGACCTTGTGCAGCAATAGCAATAGCTGTATTAATTTCTTCGATTGTTGTGGAACGCTTAGCGATAAATGTCAAATCAACCACAGAAACATTAGGGGTCGGAACACGAATCGATACACCATCAAGCAATCCCTTTAATTCTGGCAAGACCAATCCCACAGCTTTTGCCGCTCCTGTTGAGGTAGGAATCATAGAAAGAGCTGCCGCACGTGCACGATAAAGGTCCCGATGCATTGTATCCAACACAGGTTGATCACCCGTATAAGAATGGATTGTTGTCATGAAGCCCTTTTCAATGCCCACCGTGTTATGTAAAACTTGTGCAACAGGCGCCAAACAATTGGTTGTACAAGAAGCATTTGAAACAACGCGATGCTCGCTGCTTAAAGATTGATGATTAACCCCATAGACGACCGTAAGATCTGCTCCTTCAGAAGGCGCAGAAATAAGAACACGCTTTGCCCCCGCATCTAAATGAGCACTTGCTTTATCACGCGCAGTAAAAATACCCGTACATTCCAAAGCAATATCGATATCCAAATCTTTCCAAGGCAATTGAGCAGGATCACGCTCTGCGCATACCTTTATTAAACCACCTCCCACATCAATAGCATCCCCTATCACCTTAACGATATCAGGAAAACGCCCATGAACTGAATCATAGCGTAATAAATGGGCATTTGTTTCCACCGATCCCAAATCATTAATTGCAACCACTTCAATATCTTGTCGTCCACTTTCCACAAGTGCACGTAAAATATTGCGACCAATACGACCAAACCCATTAATTGCAACACGAACTGTCATTTCACATGTTTCCTCATAAATTTTTTAAGCACAACATTTAAAACACAATAAATGGGTATTTCACCAATCCCAAATCATTAATTCCCACATTGTCAATATCTTGATCACTCACTCACTTATCCACAATAATGCACAAAATATGATGCCCTAAAACCACCCCATTCATGACAACACAAGCTGTCACTTTGTCTTTTCTTCTTTGATCTTTTCCAGCTCTTTTTCAACGGTGGCAACGACATTTTCCCAAGTAATACCAAAATGCGCATAAAGGGCATCAATTGTTCCACTTGCCCCAAAGCCCTCCATACCAATAAACACACCATCACAGCCAATAAAACGGTCCCATCCTTGGGCGACGGCAGCTTCAATGGCAACTTTAATCGGTGCATCTCCAATGAGAGCACGCTGATAGGAGAGAGATTGTTGAGAAAAAAGTTCAAAACAAGGCACAGAAACCACACGCGTTGGGATGCCTTTTTCTTCTAACACCGCATGTGCCTCCACTGCAATTTGCAATTCTGAACCAGAAGAAAACAGCGTCACTTGTGCATCATCGCTAGCTGTTAGGAATTCATAAGCACCAAGCATACAGAGATTTTCTTCTTCATACTCCTGACGCAAAAGCGGTAGATTTTGTCGACTCAAAGCCAAGGTAGAAGGTGTCCCGCGTGCTTTCAAAGCCAATTGCCAACACTCGACTGTCTCCATAGCATCGGCAGGACGGAACACAAAATGATTAGGCATTGCACGCAGGCAAGCCAAATGCTCCACGGGTTGATGGGTCGGACCATCCTCACCAAGACCAATAGAATCATGAGTCATGACATAAATCACCCGCAACCCCATGAGAGAAGACAAACGCATAGCAGGACGCATATAGTCAGAAAAGCATAAAAAGGTTCCCCCATAAGGAATAAAGCCGCCATAAAGGGCAAGACCATTCATCACAGCTCCCATTACATGTTCGCGAATTCCATAATGCAGATAGCGCCCTGAAAAATCTTCAGCAGAGATACTTTTCATCTGGCTGCTTTTTGTATTATTAGATCCGGTTAAATCAGCCGAACCACCAATAGTTTCAGTAACGACTTCATTAATCACTTCAAGAGCCATTTCCGAAGCTTTACGCGTAGCAACAACAGGGCGCTCTTCAACGAGTTTTTGTTTATAAGTATCAATAGCACCATCAAATCCGCCCACGAGATCGCCCCGCATCAATCTTTCGAACTCCACACGCTCTGAAACAGGAAGATCAGCAAATTTTTCTTCCCATTTTTGGCGTTTTTTAGCAGCATTGAGACTAGCCAAGCGCCAATTATCAAGAATATCGGCTGGAATAACGAAAGGCTCAGCATCCCACCCTAACGCGATACGGGTTTCAGTGATTTCTCGTGCGCCCAAAGGAGCTCCATGAACTTTATTGGTACCCGCTTTATTGGGTGCTCCAAAGCCAATTGTTGTTTTACAAGCGATCAAAGTTGGTTTATCGGAATTTTGTGCCGCCTCAATAGCCCGCGCAATTGCTGCTTGATCATGCCCATTGACTTTATGTGTCTCCCAACCAGATGCCTTAAAACGCGCAATCTGATCTGTACTGTCAGCAAGGGAAATCTCTCCATCGATAGAAATATTATTATCGTCCCACAACACAATAAGCTTATTGAGTTTCAAATGACCAGCAAGGGAAAGTGCTTCTTGAGATATCCCTTCCATAAGGCATCCATCGCCCACCAACGCATAAGTGTAATGGTTGATAAGATCACCAAAACGGGCATTTTGCAAACGCTCTCCAAGAGCCATCCCCACGGCATTAGCCAACCCTTGTCCAAGAGGACCAGTCGTTGTTTCGATTCCTGCCACATGCCCATATTCTGGATGCCCGGCAAGCTTTGCTCCTAATTGGCGAAAATTTTTGAGATCTTCAATGCCAATATCTTCATAACCAGAAAGATACAAGAGAGCATAAAGCAACATAGACCCATGTCCTGCTGATAACACAAAACGATCACGGTTAGGCCAGCGAGGTTTTTTGGGGTCGTGAGCAAGAAATTTTGTGTAAAGAACCGTAGCAATATCGGCTGCTCCCATTGGCAAGCCCGGATGACCAGAATTTGCTTTTTCAATCGCATCAATAGCAAGAAAACGGATAGCATTGGCCATCTGATTCTGTTGGTGGGTGTTTGTCATGAATAATCGACCATTTCGTTAAATACGTTATTCTGTTGCTTTTTCCGTATTCTCTTAAAATTCTCAAGAAATACTATTTTCTAACCATTAGCGTGAGACTTTTTGCCACCACTTCAATAATATTAATAACATTCCCCTCACGCGTTCTGTATATCCATGTCATTTATGCCAATACGCGCAAAAAATCCAGCTTTTAATTTATATCTATCCCCTGCTTTGCTTGCTAAAATATCCTACATACTTAAAAATAAAATGCACACAACACAAGAGTGAAAGTGATTCGTTTTTGCATAACACATTGATAAAGGATACAATTACCCAAAGGATAAAGGCAATGAACCAAGAGACTACAGTTCTACAAGATGCTTTAGAGCACCTAGAAAAGGCACTTAGAACTTTAGAGATTACCATAATAAACCGCAATGCGGTTATTAATAAAAATAACGAATGGGAAGAAGAAATCCAACGAATGAATGCTGACCGCAGCCATCTTGCCCAAGCGCTTGACAAAGCTGAAGCCCAAATTGAACGCTTAGAGTCCGTAAACAAAGAAGTTTCCAAACGTCTTATTAAAGCAATGGAAACAATTCGTGTTGTCATTGATAGATAAAGGTTTGAATGTATGGAAACTGTTTCCGTTACCATTGATGGTAAAGTTTATCGCATGGCTTGTGACAAAGGACAAGAACGTCGTCTTATTGCGCTTGCTGCTCAATTGGATCAATATATCACACATTTAAAGAACAATTTTGGTGAAATTGGCGACCATCGTTTATCGGTTATGGCTGGCATAATGATTATCGATGAAATGGAAGAAATAAAACGAGAAAATAAAAAATTACAAGAAGACTACAATACTCTTTTACGACTCCACAACGAAAGAGACCGCACCATGGGGAAAATTATGCGTGACACCACACAACGCATTGAAAATCTCACCAACCAATTGCTCAAAGATGATCAAAACTGCACAAACATTCAAGAACAAGAACAGGAAGATTTCTAAAAAGTACATCAGCGCGTAATAAACCAGAGGTTTGACTTGTCCGCCACATCTCACAGGATAAAAATTCTTAAACCCACACCAGTGTGTAAACAGTCTGGTTTTTTATAGGAAGGATTCCAGCTACTCACGACTTATGGGATTAACTTAAACCTCAACGAGAAAGCCCTACCCTGAATATTTCACCTCCGCACAAACACTTCCTATATCAAGGAAGCTGCCTTATATCACCACATTTCAAATGAGATGTCTTTTAACCGCGCAATAAGATAACAAAACCAACATCATTGTAAAAAAATCATATAAATGACAACAGCAACAAACAAATAAAGCACCCTTCGAAAAAAAGAGCTATATTCATGTTCCCTATGAATGCATGCCAAAAAATTCTTTCCCCTAGATAATATCAAGCATATTCAATATATATTAAAAAATAACCTTATCTATTATACCGTAAAACACCGCCACTTGATAATACAAGCACCATGGAGTCTTTGCACCTGAAATGTCCATCCGATGAAACCCACCGAAAAGAACCGTATCATTTATAAACCAGCGTGAATTAAGTATTTTCATCCTTTAGAGCAGGAAAAAAGTCAAACTCGAAGAGTATGTTAATCTCATACAAGCTCAAACATTATAAACAACAATAATAGCTCTTGAAAACATTCTCTACCGACATCTTTATCCTTATAACAAACAAACAATTCATCCATACCTCTCTCCCCACCCCTCAAAATCTCCAAGCTTAATAAAAGAAAGAGCAAATCGGCATCATCATTATAGTCAGCCCTCAATATTGCGATAGCCCCCTTGGCTCGTAAAACGATTCATAAGAGGCATTTTTGTACACTTTTTACCCACATGCCCCACCCGCTTGTGACGTGCAAACAAAGAGTTATGATTAACAAAACATAAATAAATTGAAGAGAATTTTACGGAATTCGGGGTTCTAATTCAAGTTTAATAACGATAAATTATCATTATAAATCAATATTTTGCAAATGCTTCGACAAAGCATATTTTAAAAACACATTCACCCATCACTTTTTCTCATAACATACCAGTACGATTTTTTAGGCACATAATTTTAACTTTATTCAATTCTGTTGGCAAAAGTTTAAAATGAGAACAATTTCAAGGCTCTTATCCAAAAAGAAAAAGAATAAATTCTCATTATCAATAAACATCTCGCTCGTATAAACATCAATAAAGCAATCCCCAATATGCCTCAATGAAATAAAAGGAGGAGCTCCCATTAAATGCCTACCGTAAAAGCAGCTTCCTCAGAACTAAAACAAAATCAACAGACAACATCACCGCATCTGCTCCCATCCCCAAACTGGACGACCTAACGCAATACCTTTCTATCTTACGATAGGAGATAAAAGAATAATGGGTCTATGGAGGCATTCACAAGAGGCGCACACCCGTTGTTTTTAAAGCCTGTTCAAAGGCGCATGAAAAAACACCATGCGTAAACGGCTCAAATCCCTTTCGTTCCATCTTGGGAGACAGAGGCAATACGCAAGAGATTTGTCGCACCGGGCGTTCCAAGGGGAACCCCAGCTGTCACAAGGAAGCGATCTCCCCCTTTGCAAAAACCTTCCTGAAATGCAATGGCTGCTGCACGATCAACCATATCCTCTAAACTCCGTGCATCTTGCGTGACCACACAATGAAGCCCCCAAACTAAAGCCAAACGCCGTGCTGTTTCCACAATGGGCGATAAAGCAATAATGGGTCTATTAGGGCGTTCACGAGAGGCACGCACCCCGGTGGTTCCTGAAGCCGTATAAGCAATAATAGCGGATAGCGCAAGTGTTTCAGCAATCTGACGTGCAGCAAGAGAAATCGCATCCGTTCCTGTTGATTCTGGTGCTGGATGTTGTGCTCCAACCTGAGCGGCATAAGTATGATCTTGTTCGATTTGTCGCGCGATTCGGTCCATCATAAGCACAGCTTCTTCAGGATAGCGACCAGAAGCAGATTCAGCAGACAACATCACCGCATCTGTTCCTGCATAAACTGCTGTAGCAACATCCGACACTTCTGCGCGTGTCGGAACAGGAGATGTAATCATTGATTCAAGCATCTGTGTTGCCACCACAACAGGCTTTCCTGCTAAACGACAAGCTTTTATGAGCTCCATCTGAAGTGCAGGGACCTTTTCCAAAGGCATTTCCACTCCAAGATCACCCCGTGCAATCATAATACCATCGGATACCTCAATAATTTTCTCTATATGCTCCAAGGCTTGAGGCTTTTCGATTTTAGCCATCAAAGACACCTTGCTTTTCGTCAACTGACGCACCGCCATAATATCTTCTGGACGTTGAATAAAAGAAAGAGCAACCCAATCAACAGGCTGCTGTAAAAGAGCCTGAAGATCCTCCTTATCTTTTGACGTCATTGAATCAAAAGGCAAAATTGTATCGGGAAAACTGACACCCTTTCGATCAGAAATACGGGTTCCAGCAACCACGCGACACTGTACAGAATGACCATCACAAACTTGCGCACGCAGTTCCACCCTTCCATCATCAATCAACAACCGGTCCCCTGGTTTAATCGCCGAAAATACATCCTCATGAGGGAAAAAAACACGCTGTGCATCACCAAGAACATCGCGATTATCTAATGTAAAGTTTTGTCCAACACGCAAATCTTCTTGACCCTTAGCAAAACGCCCCACACGCAGTTTTGGCCCCTGAAGATCCACCAAAATACCAATGGGGCGTCGAACTGTTTTTTCAACTTCTCGTATAGACTTGACCAAATCACCCATCATATCACGATCAGTATGGCTCATATTAAGACGAAAAACGTCTGCTCCTGCCCTAAAAAGCTTCTCAATCATCAAACGAGAAAAAGAAGAAGGACCAAGAGTCGCAATAATTTTCACTTTACGTGCACGTTTCACGGTGGAGAATTTCCTGAAAGAGAAGGTATAACTGAATTGTTTAACAAAGACTCATCCGTCAACTGGATCATCCAACTGGTTTGATTTCCGGTATCGATTTCTTTAAATTCAGCCTTTTGATATCCTCGAGGGAAACAATCATGAACGCCTTGAATGGTAAATTGGCTATCTTGCACACACATGGTTACAGAGCCTGCCCAGTTCCCCTTTTTTTGTGCCCCTTCCGCATAAAAATAATAAAACCGTGAAGCAAGAGGCCCCTCAATTAAGGTTTTACACTCCGTCACGGGTACCGTCCACCAACCTTCGCTCACCCATCCTGAAAATGTACGATATCCAAGAGCAACCCCTACAGACTGTTGGGTTGTATTACAAACCCTAAAGTCAGCTTTTGCAAAAACAACAAGGGGAAACAAGAGCAAAATGCTCAAGAAAAAAACCTTAAATCCTTTCTGAAGCACCCAATATCGTTTTTTTAAAATCACAAAACTTCCTCTATAATGTCAAATTCTCAAAACAAATTACACACTTCTTTTTCAAAAGCTTTTCAAGTCTAAAACGTATATTTTTATATTTTTCTTTTTATAGCCCTTTTATCAATGCATATATCTTAAAAATTTTACAAAATATTTAAAGTCAATTTGTAAAAAAGCTGTGTAGCTTGATTTACTTTATTGTTTTCAAGCTTTTTTAACATAAATTCGTCGTCGAAAAACAACTTAAAATATATAACTTGGAGAAAAATACAATGAACGATACAGTAACCGATCAAACACACGCTATATCCGTAAACCAATTACGCTCTTTTATCGAACGTATTGAACGACTAGAAGAAGAGAAAAAAACCATTTCTGATGATATTAAAGACGTTTACACTGAACTTAAAGGCTCTGGTTTTGATAGTAAAGCTGTTCGAAGCATTATACGGCTGCGTAAAAAAGAAGAGCATGAAAGAATGGAAGAAGAAGCAATCATTGAACTTTATAAAAATGCGCTTGGTATGAATTAAAACCATTGATAACATTGGAAATTTTTTTAAGAAAAGAAAATACAAAAAAAATGGCAAAAAACAAATGAATGTATAAAAATTTCACCCAAACAATAAGCCGTTTGTGTAACTTGTAACGAGACTATCGATCACAGAATACACAATATTGCAACAGCCCTCACATTTAAAAGGATTTATACAGAGAATTTTTATTCTTGTTCTTCAATCATTTTTATCCACATAAACCCTCACTTGTATGCCAACCTATGCCAACCCAGTTTGTGATGTGCAAGAGAGGTGTTTTTATGATTAAACATCAATAAATTTGAAATGAGAAAGTCTTCCGATATTGAGGACTCTCTTCCTTCAAATTGAACAAAATGAATTATGATGATAAATCAATTCATTATCTACAAAAAGAAACATATGAAAGCGGTCAGCAGTTGAAATCCGCTAAATGAGAGTCTGAGCTGTTTACAAAAGAAGAGCTGGTTAAGGATCTTTATCTTTTAGGATAGGCAGAAATTCGGCATATTTACACATTTGATAAAAAGCCCCTTGATAGAACTTTTAATAAAACTTTATTCGAATCTATTAACCGACTCATACAGATCATTGATTCGAGAGGTTAGAATGTGATCTCTCCATTTTCCAGAAATCATCAAATAGTCTTTGGCATAGCCTTCTTTTTCAAAATGAAGGCGTTTTAATAAACGTTCGCTTTTTATGTTCTCAGGTCTATAATTTGCCATCACTCTATGCAGATGATAAACATGAAAGATATGCCGTATTAGAGCCGATAAACTCTCAAACATAAGACCTTTACCTTGTTGTTTTTCATCAAGAGAAAAACCAAGATGACAAGCTTGAAAAACACCCCGAACCACATTTGTAAAATTCACAACACCAATGACTGTGTTTTCATTTTTTAATCGTACGGCATATCGGTATGCTTGTCCTTGTGCACTTTCATAAGCAAATGCATTAGCTCGTGTTTCCCAAGCTGTTAGGCTGTGGTAACCATCAGATCTAACAGGTTCAAAAGGACGCAGATGATTCGCATTACGGAGGGAATAAGAAGACAGTTCAGCTGCATCTTCTAAACCGATCAATGTAGAAATTGTTCGCTTTGTTTTAATTGCTATCATTTTCTCCTCCTAGAAATGTTATAATAACACGTTGATTTATCCTAACAAATCATCATTTTTAAACTTAAATCATAACGTCGAATACAGTAAGCTTTCCTCATCACAACACTTCTCACGTTAGAATCAATGAAGATCATTTGCTTTTCCGTCATAAGCAAGGTTGGTGTATTTAGGATATAAGGTAAAGATAAGGGAATGTTTCTTATGAATGCTCTCAAGTTCCAAGGGGGCTGTAGCAACATTGGGGACTGGCAAAGTATGCAATGGAACTGGCGTACTTCCATATACGAAATTTTGAAAAAACTCACGGCAAAGGTAGTTTTGTTTCTTTGCCTTGTAAACGAAGAGCATGCTTGTTTTGCGCTATCATATCACTGCTCCCCCGTATAGAAATCCCAATGACCATCACCTTGAAATGCTATATGTTACAGTGCAATCTAAAAAGTCTCTGCCATAACTCGTCAACAGCACTGTTCCCGCTAAATCAGCCACAAACTCTTGTAACAAATCAAAGAAAAGCGATGATGCAATACAAATCTTTTAAAGTTTTTTAGATATTATCGTGAACACGCTTCCATTTCTTCGCGTAAAATTTCAAGTTCTAGCCATTCTTCTTGCTTTTGTGTGCAAGTATTTCTCTTTTTTTCCAACGCTGTTGATAAACGCTCAAAACGTTCTTTATCGCGGCAATAAAGGGTTGGATCAGAGAGCTCTTGCTCAATTTTTTTGATTTCGTCCTGTAAAACAGCAATTTCTTCAGGCAATTTTTCCAATGCATAAACCTGCTTATAAGACAATTTACTTCGTGTTTTTTTCTCTCGCCCTATCAAGCTATGATCTATTGATGTATCCTGTTTTGAAAGCTCTCCCGCATGAGATTTTGAAGGTGCTTTACGCTGCGATAATTCTGTTCTTTTGCGTTGTAAGCGAAGAGCATGCTGGTTTTGCGCCATCATATCACTATAGCCGCCCGCATACAAAACCCAATGACCATCACCTTGAGGTGCCAACATATGCGTTACAGTACGATCTAAAAAGTCTCTGTCATGGCTGACCAACAATACTGTCCCCGCAAAATCAGCAATAAATTCTTGCAACAAATCCAAAGTTTCCATATCCAAATCATTGGTCGGTTCATCAAGAATCAAAAAGTTTGCAGGACGAGAAAGAAGTCGTGCAAGCATGAGGCGTGCTCTTTCTCCCCCTGAAAATTCTTTAAGGGGAGTGCGAGCTTGTTCCGGTAAAAATAAAAAGTCTTTCATATAAGAAACGACATGCCGCTCCAGCCCATTGATCACAAGAGTATCACCTCTTCCTCCCGTTAAATAATGCGCTAAAGTTTCTTCTTCATTTAAAATACGTTGCTGATCAAGCAATGCCATAGAGAGGTTATAGCCATGCCTCACCGTTCCACCATCCACGGCTTCTTGCCCAATTAATACAGAAAGGAGCGTTGTCTTTCCGATACCATTGGGTCCTACCAACCCGATTCGATCACCACGCTGAATGCGCAAAGAGAAATCTTTCACGATAATGCGATCACCATAGGATTTTGAAATTTTCTTTGCTTCAAGCACCAATTGCCCAGACTCATGACTTTTCGCTGCTGTCAAAAGTGCATTTCCAGGCTGCCCTTTATAGGTTTGATGACGCTGTCTTAAGTTGTTTAATTCGCCTAAACGCCGTACGTTACGCTTACGCCGTGCACTTACGCCATAACGTAACCATTGCTCTTCACGAGCAATTTGGCGCCCCAATTTATGCTGCTCAATGGCTTCTTCTTGCAACGCCTTATCACGCCAACTTTCAAATTCTGAAAAACGCTTTTCCAGTCTTTTGGTTGTGCCACGATCAAGCCATACCGTTGACCGCGTAACATTTTCTAAAAATCGCCGATCATGGGAAATCACCACAATCGCTGAACGCAAAGAAGATAAAACAGCTTCCAGCCATTCAATGGTTGGTAAATCAAGATGATTGGTTGGTTCATCTAAGAACAAAATATCGGGTTTTGCAGCAATGGCCTGTAACAATGAAACACGCCGCTTTTCGCCTCCCGAAAGCGTTTCCAATTTTTCCGCCCCCGAAAACCCTAAATTTGTGCGAAGCGTATTGATCCACTGGACATCAGATATATCGTCCAGCCCCGCTTCCATATAAGCGTTAATATCTTCAAATCCTGAACAATCCGGATTTTGTGAAACATAACGGAGCGTCACTCGCGGGTGGCGAAAAATTTCGCCACCATGAGGCTCTAATATTCCCGCGGCAATTTTTAACAGAGTTGATTTTCCACAACCATTACGGCCGACCAGCGCAATACGCGCCCCTTGCTCAACCGATAAAGAAGCTTGATTGAGCAAAGGCGTTTTTCCAAAATTTAAGAAAATGCGGTCAAGCCGCAGAAGCGGCACCGCCATTAACGAACGCGGTGCGGACAAGGTGCTTTATACATCACCCCTCTTGCATCACGGTAAGCACACAATTGCCGTACAGGAACTCTCTGTCCACAAGGTGCTTGGTAAACATGCCCTCTACGACCGCGATACGTGCACAATTGTGATGCCTGTCTTTGTTGTTTTCTTTGATTTGCAGCTGCACCTGTTACTGTTCCAGCCAAAGCACCAAATGCTGCACCGGTAAGTGCTGCTCCAGGCGTACTTCCAGCAATAGCAGTTCCAGCCAAAGCACCGATTGCTGCTCCTCCTACGCCGTAACGTGCAACGCGTTCATCGTTTGTGGTACAAGCAACTGAACTGAAACCAATGGCTGAAACAACTGCCACTTTAAAAATTGATTTTAACATATCAAAACCTTTCCTTCTCAAGATCAATACATAATATATCGTTTATGTCGGCACTTATAATCACTAGTCCTCCCCCTGCCTTATTCAAAATATATTGGAAGAGCTTTATGGAATAGGCACAGACGCTAACAATATAGCTTTTCCAGAACCTAAATGGCAAGAAAAGGTTCCACAAATACGGTTAGAAAGTGTTAAAGAAGAGCCAAATGACACATTTTTGTCACAAACTGGCCATTTTACCCCTTTAAGAGTTAAACCTTTTAAATCAGAAAAACCGATAATACTAAACAAACATCCCTTAGGCAAATCATACGAACAAGGTTTTGACAAAACCGGCCAACCTTCTTCCAAACCGCTTGTCAACAACACTGAAATACCCCTTTCAGCCATCATCAACGCTTGCGTCATATGAGAAAGGCTATGATCACTTCGCTCCCCTCCCAAAGCACCGCACAAAATAAGCTTTTTAGCGCCATTTTGCAACGCTCTTTCACATGCCAGAGCACTATCTGTCATATCTTTATCAGAGGGAAAAACTTCACGCGGAACATGACTATATTGACGTATTAAGTTCTCATCTGATGAATCAAAGTCCCCTAACCACAACTCAGGCGTCACATTAAGCGCTGCCGCATGACGCATACCACCATCAGCAGCAATTACCCGACTGTTTTGAATTTGATTAAGCAAACGATCAGTGATATGAACATCCCCATTTAATAATATCGTAAATGTTGTCATGCCATACTTTGCCTTTCACAAAATTTTCTTTACAGTGCATCTTTTTATAAGTGAGAGTCATTTTTTATAAACAAAAAGCGTGATATAGCCAAACGAATCCTTATCCCTAATGCCTTTCTTAAAGAAACATACGATATAAAGATACAAATGCAATTTGCCAAATTACTCCGCAGAAATAATGTGCACCATGGTCCAACGCACCCCATTTTTCACCGCAATTTTCTTTTTCGCTCTTGCCTGTATAAAGCAACTTTCATAAGTTTAACGTTTCTCCTTTCAGCTTGTCATACACCCTTTTCTCAAAATGATAGGTTTTCTTCCACTTCTTCTAAAACGATCAAACGTACCAACAACCACAATATCTATGTCACATTAAGCGCTCTGCAACACCCACGTATTTTGCAAATGTATGGTGGCGCTTATCATGATGCAAAACTTGAACACCTTTTAGCAAAGATTGTCCGTAAACTGGCAGTTGCATCCCATAGTTCTCATCAAAGCTATTCTGTAACAATTTTAAACTCAGAAACTATCAACGCTTTTGCGCTCCCCAACGGCTCGATCTACATCACTCGTGGTATGCTGGCATTAGCCAATGATTCTTCAGAAGTTGCAGCCATTTTAGCCCATGAGATAGCACATATCAGAGCCAATCATGGCATTTTACGCCTGCAAAAAGAAGCCCAATTAAAGATGACAAATCACATGTCTTCACGTCTTCTTTCTTCTATTGGCAAAAAACTTCATAACCCTATGCAAAACAAGCAACAACTCGCGCAATTTTCCCGCAATCAAGAGCTGGAAGCTGATTCCATTGCGCTCGAAATGCTCCAACAATCAGGATATGATCCTTTTGCTTCACCACGCTTTCTTCAAACAATGGAAGCCTATAGTGCTTTTCGTAATATCTCTGGCTCCCAAAATGCCTCTCTAGATTTTCTAGCCTCTCACCCAACTACCCCTCAACGCATTCGGCTTGCGATAAAAAAAGCGGGTAAAATCAGTAAAGGGAATAGTAAAATATCTGATCACGATTCTTTTCTCAAAAGCATTGATGGCATAATTTTTGGAGGAGGCTTTTATACAGGTTTTGTACGAGGCAACCAATTTATTCACCCACAATTGCGCATAGCTTTTTCTGTTCCAAACAATTTTACAATAGAACATTCAGCACATACTGTTTGGGCCAGTGGACCAGATAAAATTGCGATTCGTTTTGACGCTATTCCACATCCTGCTGAAATATCTGCGAGTGATTATTTGAAAAGTGGCTGGATTATCGGTCTAGACCAATCATCTATCCGCCCCATCACAATTCAAGGGCTCCCCAATCAAGAATTTATGCGTCAAGAATCCCAAAGCCAAAATTTACTTGGAGCAAGGGCCCATGCTACCAATGATCAATGGCAATTTGATGTGGTTGTCATTCCATTCAACAACCACATCTTTCGTTTTTTGACGGCCGCTCCACATAATTCTCGAAATTTTGCAGAGGTTGCCCAAAAAACGCTACAAAGCTTTCATTCTCTTTCATCTTCACAGTTAAAAAAATTGCAGCCCTTAAAAATCCGTGTTGTCCGTGTTAAACAAGGAGAAACCGTTGCAAATCTTGCAGATAAAATGCAATACACACCATATAAAGAAAAACTCTTTCGCATCCTCAACGCCCTCTCACCAACGCAAACTTTACCGGCAGGTACAAAAGTGAAAATTATTACAGAATAAGCCTTTCTTCTCATCTGTTACAGTTTTGATTCTTTTCTGTCTGTATCACGCCCTCCCCCTTAAAGCATATTCGAAAATAAAGAGGAACACTTTAAAATCCAACTTCATCATACCTTTATAGGTCTCCGTTTGATATATATTTCCTCCAACTAACAGCCCCCTATCTTCCTCTGTAGTAGCGCTCCCAAGGAGGCATATTTCTAAACAAATCCGGACATCCCCTAAAACTGACTTTATCATATTCTCATATGCCCCCACTTAATATATTCTCTTTCCCCCCAAAAAGCCTTTCACTGCTTATATATCGTAAGCATCTTCTGAATGAATCGTAAGGAGAGCAGAACGCAATTTTTGCAAAGCCCTAGCTTCAATTTGACGCACGCGCTCTTTCGAGATTCCTAACTTTTCACCCAAAACTTCGAGAGTCGCACCCTCTTCATTTAAGCGACGAAAGCGAATAATTTCCAACTCCCGTTCGTTGAGAATTTGCAACGCATCGTAAAGCCATTGTGTACGCCGTTGACCATCAATGACTTGCTCAATTAAAGCATCAGGAAGAGGACTATCATCCACCAAAACATCCATCTTAGCAATGGGATTATCACTGTTCTCAGAAACAGAAACACTCAAGGAATTATCAGAACTGGAAAAACGAAAATCCATCGTTTCAACATCGCGCACGGAAACACCGAGTTTTTCAGCGATTGTGCGAAAAATATCCTGTTTTGACAAAGCACTATCATCTTGTATCAGTTTTGCACGCAAACGCCGAAGATTAAAGAAAAGTGCTTTTTGCGAAGAACTCGTTCCCCCTCGAACGATTGACCAATTTCGCAAAATATAATCTTGAATAGAAGCGCGTATCCACCACGTTGCATATGTTGAAAAACGCACTTCCCGATCAGGTTCAAAACGTGCAGCTGCTTCCAATAGTCCCACATACCCTTCTTGTACCAAATCCCCCAATGGCATTTTGAAACGTTTAAAGCGATTAGCAATAGCAATCACTAAACGCATATGAGCCGCTGCAATTTGATGCATGGCGTCATCATCACGTTTGTCTTTCCACCGCAGAGCCAAATCATGCTCTTTTTGTCGTTCAAGATAAGGTGCTTGCATAGCAGAACGCATCATATTACGTCCTAAGCTTTTGTCTGCATCGCTATAATTTTTGCTGCTTTTATAAACAGCATTTGAAAGATTACCCATAATAACCCCTTGCGATTAAAATTATCAAAATTGATTTGGCAACGACATCATTGTTCTTCGCTTAAAAAGAACGCAAAAGTTGTTAACTTCTGTGACCACTACTTTAACGTGTAATTTTATAATCGCAATTGTTTTTTTTACTGTCATGGTAAAACTTCTTGTCATAAGACACAATTTCACCTGCAAAATGCCTTTACAATATGCCTTTTAGCCTATGAAATATTTGAAAAAACTTTCTCTTCACTTTTCATGACAAAACAGCAAAAAAATTAAAGTGATCATGCAAAAGAAATGCCGTTTTTTGATAATCGGTTCCGTTTCCTTTTAAATCGAAGAATTTATTTATGCTTTTAGCTTTACAATACAACTAATAAGTGTAATTTGCAAATATAAAGCATCCAAACTGAATGAAAACTGAATGAAAAAAGAATCATTCAAGTTTTAAAGGCGCAAAGAAACAGCAAAAAATGACAAGAGTGATTGAAGCAAACGCAACAAACGTGTTAAAGAAAGAGCACCATTATGAAATTGTCGCAAAAAGCTTTTGACCAGTGTCACACTGAGAAAGAAAATGATCATGGATAGCAAGATTGTTCAACAGAATGAGATTCTTCAAGATGATATTCTCATTGAAAAACACGGAAGGGGTAAATTTGAAGGTTTTCGTTTTTATGCCAACAAAAACAGTACCGATCAAATAGCTGAGAAGCAAATTTCAACAGAGAATGAGAATTTGATTCTTGCTTTTTCCAAACGCGCGACACGTTTTTGTGCTTGTGCAAATGGAGATTTTACCCTCAGTTCTGATGGAATTGTGCGCTGGATTGGTCAACCCGTAGGACAACTTGTAGCAACAGAAGATTTTTTCAAACCAAAACTAATTGTTTTAGCAGATGAACAACTCACGGAAGAATCCCGCAATAACGTTGTGAAACGATTAGAACGCTTTGTCACCTTTCATTTTGAAACGACTTTAAAACCCCTGTTTGATTTGCGCAATGCTGATAATTTAACAGATTCAACAAACAGTCTTGCTTTACAACTTTTTAACTCTTTAGGGATTTTACCACGCCGCGAAGTCTTAGACATTGTCAAAAACCTTGCGCAAGAATCACGTGCCGTTCTTCGGCGTCTAGGCGTGCGTTTTGGCGCTTTTCATATCTATGTTGCCGGAATGCTTAAACCTGCTCCGGTTCAAGCCATTACTCTCCTGTGGAATCTTCAAAATGCGGGACAAGATCAAACTGGTTTGGGTGAAATTTTTTCAGCATTATCTGCTGGTCGAACCTCTTTGATGGTTGACTCTACCTATAACCGCCAATTTTATCAATTAGCCGGCTACCGAATCTTAGGACAACGTGCTGTACGGATTGATATTTTAGAACGTCTTGCCAATCTCATCCGTCCCGCACTTCATTGGAAACAAGGAAGTGATCCCAAACCAGATGGCGCCTATGATGGAAAAAGTTTTTTTGTTACACCAGCCATGATGTCCATTCTTGGGGCCAATGGAAATGATATGGAAGAAATCCTCAAAGGACTTGGTTATCAATCGTACAGCATAAGCAATACTGTTTTTGAACAAAATCTCCTTGCACACCAAGCCTCTTCCCCTGTCAATGAGACAATGCAAGATGTTCCCGCAGCAGAATGCGTTGGAAGTCAATGGCAAACAATAAGCGATTTAGAAACAACACGAGAAGAAAAAAATATCTCATACCCAAACATTTCATCCTCTGGTATTGAAAAACATCTCCATAAAACCAATCGTTTACCAACAGCTGAACCTGTTGGGAATTTTGCCAAATCCCCTCGCTCTACAGAAGAAGATAAAGTTATTTTGTTATGGCATTATAAGCATCAATTTCCCCACCATGCACAAAAAAAACGTGATAAATTAGGAAATAAGTGGCAAAATAAATCGAAGAACGCTGTAAAAAAAGCGGAATACAAAAATGAAAATTCCCCTCAAAAAGCACCATCACAAGCAAAACGCTCTCATAAGTTCCACAAATCCCAAGGGAAACATGCAAATCATAAGCCCTTTCAAAAAGAAAAGCGCCTTAATCCTGATTCACCTTTTGCGAAACTAGCTGTACTACGCGATCAACTCACCAATCATAAAAACACGCACACACTTTCCTCTAAAGAGAATTAAAGTAACAAATGGAGTTTGATCTTGACCCACGTAGTAACCGACAACTGCATTCACTGCAAATATACGGATTGCGTTGAAGTCTGCCCAGTTGATTGTTTTTATGAAGGGGAAAATATGCTTGTTATTCACCCCGATGAATGCATCGATTGTGGTGTTTGCGTGCCAGAATGCCCAGCAGAAGCGATTTTACCTGATACAGAACCAGGGTTAGAAAAGTGGTTAGAACTCAATCTTCATTATGCAAACAAATGGCCTAATCTAACCACCAAAAAAGATCCTCTTCCTCAAGCAAAAGAAATGGATGGTGTTCCAAATAAATTAGAAAAGTATTTTTCAGAAAATCCAGGAAGTGGCGAAGAGTAATGATAAAGTGTACACTCTCCTCCTTCAACGATTGAAAGACTTCTCTTGTAAAAATAAAAAATCCTTAAGCGAAATGATTGATTCTTTTAAATTTTGATGTTAGTGTTATTTTAACATGATCATCTTTCTAAGTATTTTTCTTTGCTTGTTATAGTAAAGCGGTGTATTTTTTTTTTGATTTAAAAGTACTCGGCTTTTATGCTCACTTAATTGGTACAATATACTTGGTTAAAGAAAACTCAACCCTCAGGTTTATAACCTGTTTTCCGATACATTTGTTGATCATAAGGGAGTAAACTAAAATATGGCATCCCAACATGGAACGTCTTCCAAGACCAAAGAATTTGCAACCTCTGAATATATCGTCTACCCTACGCATGGAGTAGGACAAATTATAGCGATTGAAGATCAAGAAGTTGCAGGACATAAATTAAAACTTTTTGTCATTCATTTCGCGAAAGATAAGATGGATGTCAAAGTCCCCATTGCAAAAGCCCTTTCCGTTGGAATGCGTAAATTATCTGCTAGTGATTCTGTCGAACGTGCCTTAAAAGTTTTACGCGGAAAAGCACGCGTTAAACGGACCATGTGGTCACGTCGTGCACAAGAATATGATGCTAAAATCAACTCAGGAGATCTTATTTGTATCGCCGAAGTAGTCCGTGATCTTTTCCGCTCTAATCTACAGCCTGAACAATCTTACTCTGAGCGCCAACTTTATACAGCTGCTCTTGAAAGAATGGCCCGCGAAATTGCGGTTATTAATAGTCTTTCTGAAACAGAAGCTATCAATCTCATAGAGATGCATCTCTCCAACAAGCCGGAACGCGA
Source organism: Bartonella sp. AA81SXKL (assembly GCF_042196945.1). Classification (NCBI taxonomy): domain Bacteria; kingdom Pseudomonadati; phylum Pseudomonadota; class Alphaproteobacteria; order Hyphomicrobiales; family Bartonellaceae; genus Bartonella; species Bartonella sp. AA81SXKL. Next base: position 145,563 of record NZ_JBHIRH010000001.1, read on the forward strand.
GTTTAAAACTGAGAGAGAAGAAACAGATGAAAACAGTAAAGCTGTCTACGCTGCATAATACACTCTTTCATCATAATGATGATATTTCGATAAAACCAGCGAAAAGCTGGTTTTATTTTTTAACATCCTCTCTACCCTTAAGGACAAAGTTTCTTAACCAGCGCCAATCTATAAACAATCTAACTTTTCGACAAATTCCTCCTCCTTATTTTCTTTCTTCATAGATAACAAACTGATTAATCATCATAATCTAGCATTATTCATATTAAATTAGAATCTTGAATATGGTAAGATTTCTCATTTCAAATTTCTCTCATGTTGAATTAATCAAATCACTTGCTTGTCAATCACAAGCGGAGCTGATCTGTGGGTAAAAACTGTACAAAAAGAGCGAGACACTGTCTCAAGCACCAAAGGATATACCAACATTGGAATCTGGCAAGATGTGTAAGGGCGGGGCTTGCTTTTTTATTTAAGCGTAAAGATCATAGTGCCGTTTATACACTACACCGAAACTTTACCATTTATCCCCTTCTACAAAACCATTGTAACATTCAAAAACACCGTCATAAAATGGATGCCACAAATATTGAAAAATATTGCTTAAAAAAAATGCGTGACGGTACAACATAAGATATTTTGTCTTGGGCGCTCTATTTTGCATGAGAAGCATTCCCCATTAAAGAACGCGATAAAAAAAGCATGAACTAAAACCATCATCTCCATTCTGTAAAAGGCATTCCAAATACTTTTGAAAGCTGTAAAACTAACTTAAAAAATCACAATAAAAATGAACGTTGGCATTGCCCTTCCAATTTCATATTTTTCCCAAATGAGGTTTCTATTTCAGAGGAGATATACGCAATATTCTTACTCCAATCGAACACAAAAAATCTAGAATGATTCATAGAACTCTTAAAAGTCTTAATCTCTGTTTCAAACAGACTGCTAAAGATTGGATATTCTCAGCAGGAATTGTCCAGTTATCATCTTCAATCTGATCTTCACGAATATGACGCAAAGGATTAGTACGAACGCCTATCAGGACAAGCAAACGCAAAGCCAGTTATGTTATGTTTTACAGAGTAACTGATAAAAGGCAAAAACATCTCTCCAATCCATTGCTGGTCTATGAGTGGTTTTATGACGTTGTTTGCCTAAGAGCGCGCGTACTTTTGCACTGCTTGTAAATCAACATCCACACCCAATGCAACCGCATGTTTAAGACAAAGATTAAGACGCTTCAGTGCTGTCTGAGCTGTTCCAGCTTTTGCATGCCAAATAGAGGCAAGGGTATTGCGTATCTCTGTTTGCGTAATCTCTGAAACAGGCAGACAGCCTAATTTGGGGAGAATATAAAGGTGTAAGGGTGAAAACCAATCACAAGCCTCACCATCATTTTTTAATTCAGCTTTACGGCTTTCAAAAGCATCCAACACGATATCTTTTAAATAATGGAGATTGCGCATTGCCTCACGCTTTTGTTTCTCACGTTCTTTAATGGGATCACGCCCCTCACGTAAAACAGCCCACCACCCAGTTGCCAATTCACGGGCTTGTTAAAAAAAAACATCTCGCAAGGCACCCAAGCCCATTTCACGGCGCCGACCATGAATGGTATAACGATAAAGCCATTGAGCACCACCATCTTTACGTTTGTGAAGAAGCAAGCCGGCACCATCATTATATTTGCTAGCCCCCAATGTTGTGACAACCCTTGGCTCTTAAGACTCTTCATAAGAACCATTTTTAGTTCTTTCTTATACAAATTTTATCCACACACTCATCCCACTTGTGACGTGCAAACGAGTGGTTTGGATTGATTCTAGATAGAGAGATTTGAAATGAGTGAATCTTACGTTATTCGGGGTTCTAATTCAATATGAAAAACAATGAATTATATATATAAATCAATATGTTGTCTAGTGATGAACAGATAACAAAAAAAATCATAAACTTAGGTAAGCAACACTATAAAATCATTCATAAACCAGCTATGAACTGGAGAATCGTACCGGCTTTGATAAAATACTTTGCTCACCCCCACACATAACATATCTGGTTTTAAGTTTACTTATTTTTACAAGCTGTTCGCAACAAATCCCTTATATTCACAAAAATAAGAAAAATATATAGACAATTCTTAGTTCAAAAACATGAAAATACAGCGTGATATTCATAGAAAAGTCTCATGCACTTTTATCATAAAAAGTACTAAAGATTATTGAATGTGTACACCTTCTGTCTTGTAACGGTTTTCTCTTTTCTGCTCATAAGAAAGCGCGCTGGCATCAGCATACACTTAACCCCAATGTTACAACAATTCTTACATTTGAAAATATTCATTATAAACATTTTTCCTTTTTTATAGAGTTTTCACCCACATGCCAGCCCCACTTGTGACCGAAAAGCAAGTGATTATCATTGATTCAACATAGGGAAAAATTTGAAATGAGAAAATCCTACGATAGACCTTCCATTCAAGGCGCAAAACAACAAATGATCTTTATAAATCAATGTGATGTCGATCTCTATTTTTTTTTAAGGAGAATCACATGTCACAATATAAGCCTATAGACAAACCATTGCCTTAAATATTCTCATAAAAAACACCGGAAAACACCGATATGCTTAAATCCTTACATAGATCAACCGCCTTAAACGATGATATTTTACGGTCTAATAGGATTCTCTCTATAGTCAATAAAGATTAAGTGCGATACAAAATGATTCTATTACTGAGCTAACTTATATCAATACCCAAGCTCTTAACGAAGTCATCATAAAAGACACTGATACAAGTAGCCCTTTATAGCCTCTCAAGAAAACAAGAAAATCATCTCCCACAATAGAATCATTTCTCTACAGCACAACTTTATCCCACACATGTTCTCAAGAAAAAGTGAAAAACGCATCTTACCCAATGCATTCATTAATGAAACAAAAGAAGTTCACCACTAGAAAAGAAAGAAAACGCTAAAGTTTTAACCACTAAAACAGAACGTCCACGATACATTCCCTGTTCCACATCGATAGAAGACGATGCAAGAGAACCTCAACATTCATCTTAAAGCGAAAATGCACGCCCCAAGCGTGCATTGATCGATGCAATAAAAGAAGTTCACCTCTGGAAAAGAAAGAAAACGCTAAAGTTTTAACCACTAAAACGGAACGCCCACGATACATTCCCTTTTCCATATCAATAGAGGGCGACGCAAGGGAACCCCAACATTGATCTTAAAGCGAAAATGCACGCCCCAAGCGTGCATTGATCGACGAAATAAAAGAAGTTCACCACTGGAAAAGAAAGAAAACGCTCAGTCTTTAACCACTAAAACGGAACGCCCACGATACATTCCCGTTTTCAAATCAATGTGATGAGGACGACGTAATTCACCAGAATTTTTATCTTCGATATAAGTCGGCGCCTTCAGAGCATCAGCCGAACGGCGCATGCCCCTCTTCGCTGGAGAGGTTTTTCGTTTAGGTACAGCCATAAAAAGACACTCCAAATCCATTAAAACAGAAAAAGCAATGTCAAAAATGACAATGCTTCATTTAAAACACCATAAAATTTGAGGATATTATACACTGATAAAAAAGAAGAGGCAATGTCAAAATGATCCTCCTCTTACCAAAAATGACCTTCCTGTTATCAAAAATGGTGTCACAATAATCAAATGAATATCAAAAACACTGCAAAATTTAAAAATTTTATACACCAATGAAAGCTTTTTTATAAGCCCTTCATTCAATTTTTATTTGGTTTAAAAAGGGATTTGCGCATACAGTAGAGATACGGATAAAAAGAGAAGTTGATTTTTAATAAAAAACGACGCCAATTTATGAAAACAAGAAAAAGCGACAACCTTTCTCTTTAAACTTCATAATTTCATTTTTGTAAAAACAAAGGAAGCAAGAATGCACGAATTTACCACCCTTCTTGCAAAACATAGAGACACCGTTGAAAAACGGCTTGATACCCTGTTAAGTGATCAAATCCAAAATGGTGAAATTTCACGCCCTAAAAACTTAATCAAAGCCATGCGCTATGGTGTGCTGAACGGTGGAAAACGCTTGCGTCCTTTTCTTGTAATTCAAAGTGCTGCACTTTTTGACGTCCCTGTAGAACATTCTCTTGATGTTGCATGTGCCTTAGAATGTATCCATTGTTATTCGCTCATTCATGATGATCTTCCCGCTATGGATAACGATATACTCCGGCGTGGAAAACCCACTGTCCATGTAGCATTTGATGAAGCAACAGCAATTCTAGCAGGCAATGCCCTCTTAACATTTGCCTTTGAAATCATTGCCCATAAAGCTAGTAATCTATCTACAGATATTAGAATCAAGCTGATCACGTCTCTTGCACAATCGGCAGGACTTGGCGGTATGTTAGGTGGACAAATGCTGGACCTTGAAGCTGAAAAAAGACCGCAAGAAAGTACTGACATCATAACTCTACAACACATGAAAACAGCAGCCCTGATAAGCTTTGCTTGCCAAGCAGGTGCCATCATTGGCAATGCATCTAAAGAATTAACCGAAAAGCTTACTGATTTTGGTACCTATCTTGGTTTAGCCTTTCAATTAACCGATGACCTTCTTGATGTCACCGCCAACACGCAAACCCTAGGAAAAACGGCTGGGAAAGATGAAACGGCACAAAAAGCCACTTTTGTTCATCTTTACGGCATTAAAGAAACCCAAAAAAAGCGAGATATACTCATCAGTAAAGCAGAAGCATTCTTACATCCTTTTGGCGCTAAAGCACTCCCCCTCCAACAAGCAGCACACTTTAGTGCAATACGCCAAAATTAAACTTCATCCACCCTATTGTACATAGTGTACACCGTCATATTTATTGAATGCATAATAGACTTTTCCAAGAAACGTTACTATTAATCTCCATTATAGTCCTTATCATGAAATGGGTACGACAAATCTTGAGAGGAATTTCATTAAAACAAGCCGCGTGAATTTATAACACAAATGCATTCTGGGTATCCTATTTTGCATGAAAAATGCCTTCCATTAAAGACTAAAAGAAACAAAATGTGAAAATGCGTAATCACCATGTTTTAAAAGATATTACAGTGGATGCTTTAAAGCCGAATAAAAAACAACCGGAAAGAGGAAAACTCGTTTTCTCCTTTATGTCTTTAATCTTCTAACGATAAGGCAAAAATAAACAGAATAAGTATACAACAAGGCATTTTATAAACCCGCAAAAAACAATAAAAATGCCGATTGGCTTTGTAGCCTTATCAAAGTCATCTGTTGTTTATTGCCAACCCTAGGAGTACACTGCCCTCAGTAAAGAGTCGTAATTTTTATGCCTTTCCACGCTATCTTGTTGTAAAAAATCAAATATGGTTACATTCTGTAAATTCAGTCGTGTATTGCTTGCTCTCTAAAAACACTTTTACAAAAATGCTCGTTGTTTAGTTTAAGCATTATTTTTTTGAAGCTCGTATTTAAAATATCAGAAAAAAATGAACATAATGGCTATTTTGATTTTTATGCCACCCTCAAAGAACAAAGTCTTTTAATACAATCTGCTCTGTAAACAGTCTAGTGTCCTACCGAGTAGGTTTCTCTCGCTTTCCACACATGCGATTCACTTAAACTAAAGACGCGATAAGCAAGACTTAAGAATATTCACCATGTACTTCTTAAAATACTTAATGTATCAAACAGGATACCTTCACCACCCCTCAAATGACAGTATATTATAGCATAACAGGATAAATAAAACCACTAATTTCAATAGAACGAAAGACCAAAGCAGTATTATTACCGATCTCTCTTCTCTTAAACTGGAAAGATATAATACATTGATTTATAATGATAATTTGCGGTTGTTCAACTTGAATAAGAACCCTGAATACCGTAAGATTCTCTCATTTCAAATCTGTGTATATTGAATCAATCAAAATCACTTGCTTGCACGTCACAAGCGGGAAAAGCCGCGTAGGGCAAAACATCAAAGAAAAGACTAAAAAAATGCCTCTTATGAACCGTCTTAAAAGCCAAGGGCTGTCGCAACATTAGGGGCTAGCAAAGTGAATGATTGTGTCGGCATGCTCCTTCAAAAGCAGAAACATTTTTATTTACAAAAGTGTGTAATAACTTCAATTTAATAATAATCATGATCACTGTACAACTTTAATTCATCACGCTCTTTATCTCGTTTATTCAATTCATCACACAAAAAGAGAATTGATAAGATTAAACAGAGAATGATCTTTGCAACAGAAAGATAAAAAAGTCCTTATTATTATATATAATAGCGCAATCTAATTTGTGATAAGTCGTTTTTTCAATCCAAGTGCAAATTTCCTCCTTTAAGTGCAATTTTCTTATTAAGATGAAAAGCATCATTGTAAGTGAACCTATGCCTGTTGCCAACGCTGGAAAATATGGCCACCTTTTGAAGCCATAATAAAAAAACAAGCAACATGGCCAAGAAAATGCCGCAATTATCAAGAGTATTATAGCCATTTAATACCCTTCGAGAGAATTTTTCTCATTACCCATTCAATATCATTTGTAAATTCCTCTTGGTTTCATCATATCATATATCGTGTGGAGTTCTCTGCAAAAACGCGCTATTTGTTTAGTATTGTCATCATGACCAGCTCTCATACTAGACACAAGGTCAATAATTTGTGTTGTTGGGCTAATACCATTTCCACTTGAAGAATTAAGAAATTTTTTCGCATAATCAATCATGGGGTCGGTAGAATTCATAGACATATTATAAGCCCAGATAAAATCGCTTTCTCTCCAATTATAGTCATAACGCAAACTGCTTATGACATTGGGTAGCATTGCCCATGACATCTCCTCATTATAATCACTGCGTAATAAATTAACAAAGCGTCCACATAAAACAATAAGTATGTGTCGATGCCATATAATATCAAATTTGGGCGCTATATTTTGATAACCACGGCTATAGACGAAATTTCTTGCTTGTTCCTGCTTTTGAAAATGTTCAAAAGCCTCGTATTTTTCACTTATATATTCTTCGTAAAGTTTATTGTACTGCTCTAAACTATCTACACGCGTACATCCCAACAATACCAATACAGAAAAAAGAGTTATAAATGTTACAACACACGTTATGGATAACGATTTCATCGCTTTACCTTTATAATAACCATAATTTGTACGGCTTAACAGATTCCTATCAAATATATCAATATGTGCTGGTTTCTTGTGGCTTATTTGTAGCAAATTGTACTCAACAATATTTCTGTACTTGGTTTTATTCCCTCTCAAAGAGGGGGGATGTCATTCAAAGTTTCCATAGATAAGTTTATTATCTGGATCAGAAATTTTCTAACATCAGAAAATACAGAGCTAACGCCACAATCAAAGAGAAAATACTCAAAAATGAGAATGTACAACGTAAAAAATTATCTCAACAAGATAATTGATATTTTAAAGAAAACAGCAATAAAACGCGTTAAATATATCAACAATAAAATCAGTCATGAGGAAAGCCTATTTGAACAGGCTATAAATTGTCCGACTGCTTAAATTAGCTCTAATGAGATAAAGTGTTACCAGTAAGGAACCAATGAAAATGAGAAAACTGCTCCATCACCATTCCTTAATAAGTATATAATCCGGCACAATCATGTTCTTTATCAGCGTCCAATCTTGTCAGCAACCCTTTGTGTAATATTCATGAGCAGCATTTTTATTTCTTTTGTAATGATTGTTATGCCATTTTAATGATTATTATGCCAAGCCCACTTATAACGTACAAGCAGATGACTTTGATTGCTTCAACATACATAGATTTTAAATAAGAATAACTGACACTATTCAGCTTTCTCATTCAACATGCAAAAACAACGATGCGCCTTAATAAATCAAAGCTTTGCCCCACTATGAAACCCTATAAAACACGTATCGTAATAAGTTAATATTTTCACTGAACTTTTTTGAGAGTTCCTTCTAAAAAAAGTACTGCCAACAAGTAAATCAATAAATAAATAGCAAAAATATAAACGAGTGAGAAAAAGCCAAATATATTGACCATATACGCACTCATGTAAAAAAATACCAATAAGCTAAATCTCCCAACGGTTGACAAGAAAGATTCATATGTAGCCCTGAAATGATCACTAATACTATCATGCAAAACAACTTCTACACGAAGATATGTATACTTAATGAGATAAAAAATCATACAAACTAAAATGACAGCCATTTCTTTTCTTGGTTCAAAGAAAGCAACGGTAAAAATCAGTGAAGCCGAAAGAAACAGTAGTAAAATAAAATTCACTCTTTCACTTAGTTTTGTAAAGAGAAAACTAGCCAAGAGCTGAGAGAACAATATCAGTGAAAATGTCACACCAAGATCAAAATAAGTGACATTAATATCATAATCTTTAAATATCCACTGCCAATACTGCGAGAATATATTGAAAAAGATCAATGAAAAATAAAAGCATAAAGAGATATAAGGAACTTTAATAAAAATAGACAATATCTCCTTAGCTTCACAAATGAGAGAATTCGCTTTATTTGGTTTTTTCTCCCCCTTCAAGTCATCAAGAAAAAACAAACCAAATAGTGTCGTCATAAACATTAAAAACGCCGCGATATACCATATATATTGGCTAGAATAATCAGCAAAATATGCGCCGATTAAACTGAATATAAACATGCCGATATAATTATATTGAGAGCTGGAACCAAGCACTTTTTTAGTAGATGTCAATTTTGCTTTTGCATATTGAACAAGTAAAGCATTATAGGCTCCAGCAATTAATGTCAGCGATAAGGCATTAAAAGTTTCTGCCAAAAGAAAACCATAAAAGCTTGTAGAAAATCCCATGAGAAAGAGCCATGTGGCAGCAAAAGCCGCTGCCAAAACGATCGATATTTTATAACTTTTTCGATCAGCAAAATATCCCAGAGGAATATCGGTAACCATCATAATAAAAGCCTGAAACGACTTAATGACACCTATATCAATAAGCGTTAAGCCTTTTTCAAGCATATAAAAGACAATAAAGGCGCCGGTTAAAATCCTTATACCGTTAAATAAAAAGCCAAACGCTAATATACTTGTCATGCACTCCCCCAATAACGCCAAAAAAGGCACCCGTATACATCATTTTATATCAATATAAAAGCTTACATTTTACGACAAATAGGACTATAATCGCTATAAGGATTTCCAATCCTATCAATTTGATACCCCAAAAAATGCTGGGAAAATGCCTGAAAAATCAATAAACAATGTTCTTTCTATAATTTGATATTTGAAGAATCCGTTAAATATTTTACTGTCTCAAGAGCAGCCAAAAAACCAGCAACAACATTTACGGATCTATTAAAGTATTCATATCGTTTTGCTTAATAGTCTTAACACACTCAAACTCATTAATATCTTTCATAAGCTTCTGATTCTAAAACAGGCATATCATCTGGTTTTACCTAAAATAATAAGCAACCAACAACAGTATTGACCATAGCTAAAGCAGCAGCATACAACAGCGCCATCTTCACATTGAAGACAGCTTGTTAAAAAAAACGACACACCATTTTTACTTCAACCTTATGCGATTTTTACCTCAACCTTGCCCAAAGCGTGTATGAATATAATCACTCAAAAGTGCTTCAAATTCTTCAGCAATGTGATCACCCCGCAAAGTTTTTACCTTTTGTCCCTCAATAAAAACAGGTGCCGCAGGACTTTCCCCCACTCCAGGCAAAGATATTCCAATATCCGCATGCTTTGATTCCCCCGGTCCATTGACGATACATCCCATCACAGCAACCTTCAAACTTTCAACGCCAGGGTATTTTTTACGCCAAACAGGCATATTTTTGTATAAATCTGCTTCAATTTTTTGCGCCAATTGTTGAAAGACCGTTGAGGTTGTGCGCCCACAACCAGGACAAGCCGCAACAACAGGCAAAAATTGCCGAAAACCCATCACTTGCAAAAGTTCTTGCCCCACCTTTACTTCTCGTGTCCGATCACCACCAGGTTTTGGTGTTAAGGAAATTCGTATCGTATCGCCAATCCCTTGCTGTAATAAAATACCCAAAGCCACCGAAGAAGCAACAATGCCCTTTGTTCCCATCCCAGCTTCCGTTAATCCCAAATGAAGAGCATAATCACAACGCGCCGCCAAGGTGGTATAAACAGCAATAAGATCTTGGACATCACTCACTTTAGCAGAAAGAATAATTTTATCACGCCCCAACCCTAACTCTTCTGCTAAAGTAGCCGAAAGCAAAGCCGACTGCACAACTGTTTCCCGCATCACTTCAGCAACCGATAAAGGATTTTCTTGCTGTGCATTTTCATTCATAAGCCGTGTTAACAACGCATTATCAAGAGAGCCCCAATTCACGCCAATGCGAATAGGTTTATGATACCGACAAGCAATCTCAATAATTTCTGCAAATTGACGATCTTTTTTTGCACCAAAACCAACATTTCCAGGATTGATGCGATATTTTGCAAGCGCTTCAGCACACGCAGGATGCTCAAATAAAAGCTTATGACCAATATAATGAAAATCCCCAACCAATGGTACAAAAAATCCTAACCTCTCCAATCGCTCCCGTATTTTTGGTACAGCCGCCGCCGCTTCATCGCGATCAACAGTAATTCGAACCAATTGTGAGCCAGCTTGCCAAAGAGCAGCTACTTGAGAAACAGTTGCATCAACATCAGCGGTATCTGTATTGGTCATCGACTGTACAACTATCGGGCTCTGCCCCCCAATGATCACATCACCAACAGCAACACCAACAGATCGACGACGCTCAAGTGGTTTAGATAAAAAATAGGTCGTACTCATCAAGTCCTCAAATTTTTAAAACCTGCGCTATCAATCATTATTTACATTGATTTCCTCCGCGCTTCAAAGGACGAAAATTACACCGCCCACCAATCTTAACAGATTGCTCTCAAAAGGTTCGACCTACTAACACTGATGCAATACAACTCATAGGTGTATTCATTCTATAGACGTACCGGATAAGTTCTACTACTTCTGTTCAAGTTTATACTTCTACACTTGGTTGCTTCAAAAAGAAACTGAAACAAAACAGAGACAATACTGTATTTTTAAGTTGCATGCCGATACCTGACATCAATGTCATCACAAAACAGTGTTTTACAACACAACAAATAACACCCATCAAAGCGCTATTTTTAAAAATGCATGAAAGACATCACCAAATTAATCCAACATATTGATTTATAATAATCTATTTTTTACAAATTTGAATGGAAAACCCAAATATCATAAGATTTCATCATTTTAAATCTTCTTAATTGAATCAATCAATACCACTCCCTACAGCCACAAGAGAATAGGTAGATAAAAACTCCTTATAAACTATTTCAAGTGCCAAAAGCTATCCCAACACTTTAAACAAACAAAAAAATGAAGACATCGCCCACCATTTTTATGAATGAATCTTACACCATTTTGTAAAAATTTTTACCTTACATCCTTAACAAACACCATCACGAAATGAACTCGAGTACATTAAGAAATGCCTCATTAAACCCAAACTCTTAACTCTCATCTCACCCACGCACGGCATTATCAATGCAACCTTTCAATTTTCAAGCCGTTATAGCAAAACCCCAAACACAATTCCAACTGTCACACAACAATTTAACACATGAAGGAGTCAATAAATGTGTCTATTTTCACCCCATAGAAAAAATGCTAAAATTAAAAAACGTATAGCACAATTAAAAAGAGAGCTGGTCCCCGTAAATCATTGGAGTTTTCAAAATGATAGCTTTGAAAACATTTCTGAGCTGTTTAATACATGGAAACAAAAAGGCCGTCACGCACTTTATCACCTCAACGAACATGCTACAGAATTAAAGAAAAAAGCGAAAGAAAATCCTAAAAAAACCCTCGCATTAGCAGCAGGAGTCGTTTTAGTAAGCTTCTTGCTGATCCGTAAAAATTAATAACACAACCAATAACCTTCCCTTTTAATGCCCGACTCAAAGCGGGCATTTTTTATGGTTTACAAAATATAAACTTTACGTCTTCCTCCTAACTTTATGCCCTCTCCCAACAGGATAAGTTTCCCACCCATCCGAGCAGTCTATAATCCAGTTTTTTATCTGGCATCCCCCTACCCCCATCTTCCAAACATGCGGTGACACCACACCTCAAAGGACAGTGTTGTGCAAAACCACAGGCAAAGCTTCCAATACTCCATCCCCCTACTGAGTTAGTTCAAAAGAAATGGAAATGAGTAAAGATGCATGCGCTTTAATATTCTAAGGAACATTATTTTACATCATGACATAAAAGTATAAGAAGCCTAAGAGCTTTAAAACATGTAGTATAGCAAACCAAACGAAATCTTCCAACGTAAACAACCACTTGCTATAAGTAAATGACGCAAAAATTAAACTGAAAAAACCCAAAATTTCATCCTCCAGAATCGACTCGCTGCGAAGTATCTACATAGGTAACCACGGACATGCCAGGAATGAGTTTTTCAATCCCTTCCTGCCCAGGATCTAAAGCAATCCGTACTGAAATACGTTGCGCAATTTTGATAAAATTACCAATTGTCGTATCCGTTTTTAACAATGAAAATTCTGAGCCTGTAGCAGGTGCAAAACGAACCACACGCCCTGTTAACTTTTTGTTGTTCAATGCATCAACAGAAAAAACAACCGGTTGTCCCACACGCATCTGAGAAAGTTGCGTTTCCTTATAATTAGCAATAATCCAAATATCATCAGAAATAACAGAGACCAATTGTGTCCCCGGCATAACATATTGCCCTACCCTAGCGCCAACCAATCCAACATAGCCTGTTCTAGGAGATAAAATCTTTGTATGATCGAGATTAAGTTTTGCCAACTCAACACTCACCTTCGCTCCCGAAACTTCTGACTGTAAACTTTGCCGTTCAAGATTTAATTGTTTTTGCAATTGTCGTTTTGTTTCTAGGGCTGCCAAGAGTTGTGAAAGAGGGCGAGAAACAGAAACTGCCGCATCACCAAAGCCTAACTTTTTACTATCAGAAACAACATTAGAGAATGCTCGTGAACGCGCTAATTCCGCTTCTGCAGCATTAACTTCTCCCTGTAAAATCTGAGCTTGCAATTCAATACTTGCCAGTTTTGCATTTTTTGAATCGAGAACAGCCTGTGCCCGTGCAAGCTGCTGACGAAAAAGAGAATCATCAAGCTCAAAGAGCAGCATTCCTTTTTCAACACGTTGATAATCTTGCACATAAATCCGTGCAATCACCCCAGAGATCTGTGAACTCACCAGAGTAACATTACCCTTAATGGAAGCATTATCCGTTATTTGAATGTTATTTACAAAAGGAGGAAGTCTCCAAGCCCACAAAATTAGCAAAACACCCGTAATGCCCGATAGGAATGCAACAATCGTAGCTTTTGACCGTAATGCTTTTATCATTTTTTGCACCCCTCTTCTATAACATCACTCTACTTTTCTAACGCACGCAAAGAGCATGACTTAACAACCATTGTAACAAGAAAAACAACGAATACAGCCATTGAAATATAAAAATAAAGCCGAAAAACGTCATCATAAGCAAAAATATTTGCTGTTAACTTAAATTTCTCTATCAACAGAGAAGTCGCCTGCTCACTTCCAAAGCCATGGGGAACAGAAGCACCATAAGAAGGCGAAAATAAAGTATTTATCTCACCAGAAATAAGCGGATCCGTCACAACAATATTTTGTGTTAAAGACTCAAAGTTCTTATGAGCAAAATAAAACTGTAGAGTGCCAAAAAAAGCCGATCCCATCAATCCCCCTGTCACTTGCGTTAGCAAAAAAACAGCAATAAAACTCAAAACATAACGCGGCCCTCGCTCACCAGCAATCACAAACCCTTTGAAAAGAGCAGGAGGCAAAAAAAGTGCATAACTAAAACTCACCAATCCTTGGCTCAACATCATATCTTGCGGACGCGTTAAATGATTGACACGACTATCTAAATAAGCGCCAAGTGCCAAACAACCCAAAGATAACAAATAAAAATAATCTTCACGCCCCGCCCGTAAAAAAAAGACACAAACAGCCCCCCCTAACAGAATCCCTAATGTCACCGCAAGATACATGGGCGCCATTTCACGATTGAGCAAACCAAAAAGATTAAAAAAACCGACGGGCAAATTGGATCGCTCCAACAAAAAAACATGAAAAATCAATAAAATAAAAACAGATTGTATCATTTCTTTACTGAAAATCCAACGGAGATCAATCAACGGTTTTTCTCTATTAAGCTCAATAATAATAGCAACAGCCAAAGAGAAAATAGCAAGTGCGAGCCCCCAACCAATCCATGGCGCTTCATACCACCAATACAATACACCAACAGACATGATCACAGCATTTAATCCAAGACCAAGAGCAATCAAACCATAGCTTATCCAATCTAATTTTTGAATAACCTTACTACGCACAACAGGAGTAAGAGGTAAAGTATAGATACAGACCAAGCTGATAAGAACCAACCCCATTTCCAGAGCGGAAAGGCTGGAAAAACCACCATTTTCCAGCAAATCAGGAGAAATCAAACGTGATAAAGGTGCTGCTAAAGCTGCATTCATATAATTCAAACTCAGAGCAACAGTAAACTTCTTTGCTGGAGCAAAAGCCTCCATCATATAAAGCAGCGCAAGCGAAGCCAAAGGCGCAGCAGCAATCCCAGCAAAAAAGCGAATAATTAGCGCAGAACGCAAATCCGTAACAAAGAGCTGCAACACACAAACCAAAACAAAGCCAAGGATTGACAGTTCAGCAAAAGCGCGCAGCCCAAATTGATAGCGGATTTTGATCAACATAATCGCTACACTCACATTTGGCGCCATATAAGCCGCTACCAGCCATGTCGTCTCGGCCAAAGTTGCATGAAAATCACCCGTAAGATGGACAATGTTAGACTGAACAATATTAGCCCCTAAACCATAAGCCCATTGCAAAATAAGAGAAGCAAAAATATAAACAAAGCACTTTGGCAAAGGTCCCGCAAAGACACGACCAGGATGAGGAAAAGGTTTTGCACTCCTTTTAGCAGACACAACCGTACTCTTTTTTCCGCTCATGTCATCTTTTCCTGTATACTCTGCTACGCTTCTATCAACACAACACCATCAGCTGACAACTGCTGAAAAAAAGCCTCTATTTTATGATTGTCCTCATCACTTGTCCCTCCTTCTAACGTCGCTTGAATCTGCAAAATCTGCTGTTCTAATACATCAAAAGAAAGATTCTCTACAGCCACAACGTGCTCTACCAATAAAGAGCAACCTGAAAAGGTAATATTTGCAACGCCCCCGCATACAACAAATAATTTTTCACCCAAAGAGGTGCGAACACGAACACTGCCCAACACAATACTTGCCACCAATGGCGCATGATGCGCCATAACTGTCAAATAACCTGAGGCTGAAGGAAGAACAACAGACACTACCTGCTCTGAAAACACAATTTTTTCAGGCGATACAAGCTCAAATAAAAAATGCTCTTCTCTATTGTTTTCCACAAAAGTCTCCACAATACCCGATATAAGGACTCTCCGTTTTCTCCAACGACTCGTCCTTTTTAACGAAAAATACCCATGACAGTTTTCTCTTGAATAAGAAGCTTCTTACTAAGAAGCCTCTGCCATGAGACGCTTTCCTTTTTCAAGTGCTTCATCAATCGAACCAACCATATAAAAAGCAGCTTCTGGCAAATCATCGTAATCGCCAGCACAAAGCCCCTTAAAGCCTTTGATTGTATCTTCCAAAGGAACGAGTTTCCCCGGCGAACCAGTAAAGGCTTCCGCAACATGGAAAGGTTGCGAAAGGAAACGTTCAATTTTACGCGCCCGCCCCACCAGCAATTTGTCATCTTCAGAAAGTTCATCCATTCCAAGAATAGCAATAATATCCTGAAGCGCTCTATAACGTTGTAAAATGGTTTGCACTTGACAAGCAACAGTGTAATGCTCTTCCCCCACAATCAATGGATCCAACATACGCGAGAAAGAGTCAAGCGGATCAACCGCTGGATAAATCCCCTTTTCCGCAATAGAGCGCGAAAGAACAGTTGTTGCATCCAAATGAGCAAAAGATGCTGCCGGCGCCGGATCCGTCAAGTCATCTGCCGGAACATAAATTGCCTGAACGGAAGTAATAGAGCCTGTTTTTGTACTGGTAATACGTTCTTGCAACGCCCCCATATCCGTTGCCAAGGTAGGCTGATACCCAACAGCAGAAGGAATACGCCCTAAAAGAGCAGATACCTCAGCTCCTGCTTGCGTGAAACGGAAAATATTATCCACAAAGAAGAGAACATCTTGTCCTTCATCACGGAAACTTTCCGCAATTGTCAATCCTGAAAGAGCCACACGCGCACGCGCTCCTGGTGGTTCATTCATTTGCCCGTAAACAAGGGCACACTTTGACCCTTCCGTTGAACCATTATTCTCTTTTGGATTCACATTCACGCGGCTTTCGATCATTTCATAATAAAGATCATTTCCTTCACGTGTACGTTCTCCCACACCAGCAAATACAGAATAGCCACCATGTGCCTTTGCAATATTGTTTATAAGCTCCATAATGAGAACGGTTTTTCCAACACCAGCACCACCAAACAAGCCAATTTTACCCCCTTTAGAATAAGGGGCTAACAAATCCACGACTTTAATACCGGTTACGAGAATTTCCGAAACAGTCGATTGCTCAACATATTCAGGTGCCTCTTGGTGAATAGAACGTGTTTTGGTTGAAGCGATTGGTCCCACATTATCCACCGGTTCCCCAATCACATTCATAATACGTCCCAACGTTGCTTCTCCTACAGGAACGCTAATTTGTGTGCCTGTATCCACAACCTTTTGGCCCCGCATCAAACCATCAGTCGTATCCATAGCAATCGTACGCACGGTATTTTCACCCAAATGCTGCGCAACTTCTAATACCAAGCGATTGCCTAAATTCTCTGTTTCCAAAGCGTTGAGAATATTTGGCAATTCACCTTCAAATTGCACATCAACGACAGCACCAATAATCTGCTTGATTTCACCAACAGCGCCTTTTGCATGCTCTTCTTTTTTTGCGGATGTATCTTTTTTTACAGGTGTATCTTTAGCTGCATCACGCGCAGGTACAGAGGAAGCCTTTACATCCACTTGAGATTTCGAAGCGGCTTTTTTCACGCCGGAACGAGCAGCTGGTTTCTTTTTTTCACCTTTTTCTGTTCCTTTGCTTGAGGTTACTGCTTTTACCATCAATCCTTACCTTCTCCATTTAAAGCGCTTCAGCGCCCGCAATAATTTCGATCAATTCTGTCGTAATCTGTGCTTGACGTTGACGATTATAAGCCACCGTCAATTTACTAATCATTTCACCCGCATTGCGCGATGCATTATCCATAGCTGTCATCTTGGCGCCCATTTCACCAGCAACATTTTCTAGCAAAGCCCGAAAGATTTGCACCGAAAGATTACGTGGTACAAGAGCCTCTAAAAGAGACGCAGCATCAGGTTCATATTCATAAACAATCGATTGTGAACCTTTGTTATGATCGGTTTGCTCCACAATATCTATTGCCCCAACAGCTGCTTTTGGAGCAACCATTGGAATCAAATCCAAAGCTGTTGGACGCTGATTAATTACGGAAACAAATTCAGAATAAAACAGCGTACAAACATCAAAAGCACCTTCATTGAATAAATCAACAATCCGTTGACTAATCATCACTGCCTCTGCAAAACCAATTCGCTTTACAGCATGCAAATCGATATGATCAATTATCAAGCCTTTGTAATCACGCGATAAAATATCCGCGCCTTTTTTACCCACAGTGATAATTTTTACTATTTTATCAGCCGCCAACAATGCCTTAATCTGTTCACGTGCACGACGAGCAATTTGCACGTTAAAAGCACCACACAAACCGCGCTCAGCAGTACACACCACCAAAAGATGCACATCATCGCGCCCCGTACCACGCATAAGAGTAGGCGCATCAACACCATCTACATCAGCAGCAACACTGGTCAAAATATCAGCCATTCTCTTCGCATAAGGGCGTGCAGACTGCGCTGCCTCTTGAGCACGATGCAACCTTGCCGCTGCAACCATTTGCATAGCTTTGGTAATCTTTTGTGTTGCTTTAACCGAAGCGATACGGTCTCTAAGATCTTTTAGTGAAGCCATTCAAGCATTCCATCAATTCATCACGAGAAATTTTTCGCATAAGTATTAAGAACAGTTATCAACTTATCTTTCAGCTCATCTGTTATTTGCTTTTGCTCAGCAATTGCCTTTAAGAGATCTTGATAATCACTACGCAAAAGCACCAAAAGTCCCTGCTCAAACCGCGCAACATCAGAAACCGCCAAAGCATCAAGATAGCCATTCACACCCGCGAAAATAACCACCACCTGTTCTTCTGTTTTGAGTGGAGAAAATTGCGGCTGCTTCAACAGCTCTGTCAAGCGCGCACCCCGATTTAACAGACGCTGGGTTGACGCATCCAAATCAGAGCCAAACTGCGCAAAAGCTGCCATTTCACGATATTGCGCCAATTCACCTTTAATCGAGCCAGCAACTTGCTTCATCGCTTTAATTTGTGCGGCAGAACCAACACGCGACACAGAAAGACCAACATTTACAGCAGGACGAATTCCTTGATAAAATAAATTAGTCTCTAGAAAAATTTGCCCATCAGTAATCGAAATCACATTTGTAGGAATATAGGCAGAAACATCATTTGCTTGCGTTTCAATAACCGGCAAAGCTGTCAATGACCCAGATCCATTTTCCGCATTCAACTTCGCAGCCCGCTCTAAAAGACGCGAATGAAGATAGAAAACATCTCCCGGATAAGCTTCACGACCTGGAGGACGACGCAATAAAAGAGACATTTGACGATACGCCACCGCCTGTTTTGACAAGTCATCATAACCAATCAAAGCATGTTGCCCATTATCACGGAAATACTCACCCATAGCACACCCAGCAAGAGGTGCAATAAATTGCAGTGGTGCTGGATCAGAAGCGGTCGCTGCAACAATAATAGAATATTCCAGCGCTCCACGTTCTTCTAAAACTTTAACGAATTGTGCCACCGTCGAACGTTTTTGACCGATAGCCACATAAATACAATAAACTTTGTCTTGCTCTCGTCCAGCCCCTTTTTCATGAAAAGGTTTTTGATTTAAAAATGTATCGAGCAAAATTGCTGTTTTTCCTGTTTGGCGATCACCAATCACCAATTCACGCTGCCCCCGTCCAATAGGAATAAGTGCGTCAATCGCTTTCAATCCGGTCGACATCGGTTCATGCACTGACTGACGCGGAATAATCCCTGGCGCCTTAACATCAACACGACGACGCTCCGTTGCTTTAATGGGACCCTTCCCATCGATAGGGTTTCCCAACGCATCAACCACACGTCCCAGCAAAGCGGGGCCCACAGGAACATCGACGATAGCGCCTAACCGCTTTACACAATCACCTTCACGAATATCACGATCTGAGCCAAAAATGACCACACCAACATTATCAACTTCCAAATTGAGTGCCATACCACGCACACCGTTTGGAAAAGCGACCATTTCCCCTGCTTGGACATTATCCAAACCATAAACGCGAGCAATACCATCCCCTACAGAGAGAACCCAACCAATTTCTGAAACCTCAGCCTTTTGGTCAAAGTTTTTGATTTGCTCTTTTAGAATTTTTGAAATTTCAGATGGTCTAATATCCATCAGCTGACCTCTTTTTTCAATGCAAGCTTAAGTGAAGACAATTTTGTGAGAAGAGACGTATCAATTTGAGACGACCCCACACGAACGATTAATCCACCAAGAATTGTTGGATCCACAATGATGTGCAGCAAGACTTTTCCTCCAACAACACCTTCCAAAGCCTCACACAACTCTTGTCTTTGTTGAGAACTTAAGGGGCGCGCAGAAACAATTTGCGCAGTAACCTGCCTACGAGCGCGTGCAACACAATGCTGGAAAGCACGTAAAATACCAAATACAGCACTAAGCCTACGGTTTGTGGCAATAACGCGTAAAAAATTACCAATGACCTGCCCTGCATTTTTATCAGCAAATTTGATGTTTGCACAAACAGATTGCATCACCTTAATTTGCTCTTTAACTGAAAAGAATGGACTAAGCACAAAGCGTTTTAAATCCTTATGCTCCAAAACAAGCAAAAGATCCTCTACTGCCTTTTCAACCTTTTCAACGTTTCCGGCTTCTTGAACGCAATCAAAAAGCGCTTGCGCATAGCGTTGATCTACCAACGGCAGCGGTATGAGAGAAAATGAATCCGACACGAAATACCGCCTCTTTCCCTTGAGCGACTCTCTGATAGTTATCAGATGAAATGAAACAGACATTCTCAATCTTAAGAATCTTTTTCTTAAAACCTAGAACAAAAATCACTTGGTTTCTAGCATAGACATAGCCGACTCGCAACACTACAAATCGCTGCTTTTTAAAAATTTTAATAAAATATTCAAAATATTTTTGAAAAGCATTTTTTTTAGATATACAGGATGGCATCACAGTTTTTTTATGCCTCTTTTTGACATTCTCTGAGCGATTTTTTCACTCTCTTTGATTTTTCTTCAAATGCCCTTGCCACCATAATAAAACACTTCTTCTCTAAAAAACACTCCCTTTATCACCACAAGACCTTTAATGAGATGCAGCTGCGATTGAAAAAGTCTATTATTTCAAACTGATAAGAAAGAAAAAAACAATGAATATCCTCCTAAAAATTAAAGAAAACATTGATCTTTTTTCTTCAAATACCCACTCCTTTTAAAAAATTTCACCAAGTAATATTTTCTTGTAAGCACACTCTTTAAATATACAACACATTGATTTATAATGATAATATATCATTTTTCATACCGGATAAGCTTCAAATATCGACAAATTCTCTCTTTTCAAATTTTTTTATCAAAATCACGCCCTTCATTAAGCCCGCGTAGCTTCACTTTATATGGCACTATATTGCACTGATTTTAGAAGAAGCATAGATCAATATTAATTTGAACCCGAATAGAATTGGATACTTTTGGTGTACAGCTAAGCATTTTCAGCCCTTATAAAAAGAATCCGCCTATCAAAAGAATACTGTCCCTAACACAAAAAAGGAGTAAAAGCCGAAATGATAGCGCCCTCAAAGAAGAGAGGCTCTTCTGCTGGTTCTATCACAAAGATATTTTTTCCCGTGGCTCTACTTAATGCAATGTACATATATCATATTTTGCTGCCTGGATGCTTATTCTGAATAATACTAAGAGTTCAAGTAAAGCACCTTAAGCAAAGAGATCTTTACTTTATGCGATACTGGTTTTAGAAAAAACTTTGCGGATCAATATCAATTTGAACCCGAACGGAACTGGGCATTTTGGGTGTACCGCTAAGCATTGCATGTATAAACCCTTGTATATCAAAAGAACGCTGTCCCTGCAACAAAAGCCGAAAACGATAACGTCCCCGAACCAAAGCCAAAGGCGCTTCTGCTGGTCCCATAACCGAGATATTTTTTTCCCGTGGCGCTGCCTGACGCAATGCGCGCGCATAATGTTCTGCTGCTTGGCGCTGTTGTGCAGAAACAATCAAAGAGGCAAGCCGCCCATAGGGGGGCAAATGATAATGCTGACGTGCTGCAATCTCACGTGTGTAAAAATCTTCTGGCTGGCATGCAAGTAAGGCTTTGATGACCGGATGATCTGGTTGATAAGTTTGCAATAATCCTAAACTTTTCAATCCCACACGCCCTGCTCTTCCGGTAACTTGAGAAAGCAGCTGATAGGTACGTTCACTTGCGCGTAAATCGCCATTGGCAAGACCAAGATCAGCATCAATAACACCAACCAGAGAGAGCTTGGGAAAATGATGTCCTTTAGCAACCAACTGTGTTCCAATAATAATGTCCACATCGCCATTGGCAATGGCTTGTAATTCGCTTCGCAACTGCCCAATCCCTCCTTTGAGATCCGTTGAAAGGATCAATGATCGCGCTTGAGGAAAAAGCATTTGTGTTTCTTCTGCAATTCTTTCCACACCCGGTCCACAAGCTACGAGATGATCTAATGTCCCGCATTCAGGACAGGCTTGAGGAAGTGGTTCATGATATCCACAATGATGACATTTCAGTTGCCCTTGCGCACGATGTTCTACCAACCAACTTGAACAATCAGTACAATGAAAACGATGTCCGCAAATTCGGCATAAAGTTAAAGGTGCATAACCACGACGATTAAGAAAAAGAAGAACTTGTTCGCCCTTATCAAGCGTTTGTTTTAAAGCCCTTTCAAGAGCAAAAGAAATAAAGCGCCCCTTTTGCACCCCTCCTTGGCGCATATCAACCACCCGCAACTGTGGAAGTGCTACTTCTTTAAAACGGGAAGGTAAATGTACCTTTTGATAACGCCCTCTTAAAACATTGGCTTGGCTTTCAATCGACGGTGTTGCTGAAGATAAGATAACAGGAAAACGCTCAAAAGAGCCCCGTGCAACAGCCATATCACGCGCATGGTAAAAAATGCGCTCTTCTTGTTTATAAGCGCTATCATGTTCTTCATCGACAACAATCAAGCCAAGCTCATGAAAGGGAAGAAAAAGCGCTGAACGAGCCCCCGCAACGACACGCACCCGCCCTTCTGCAACTTGCCGCCAAACGCGCTCTCTACGACGTGGCGTCAAATCAGAATGCCATTCCGCTGCCGCAGCTCCAAAGCGTGCATAAAAACGATCTAAAAACTGCTGTGTTAAAGCAATTTCCGGCAATAAAATTAAAACCTGCTTGCCCCCTTTGAAGGCTTGAGCGACCGCTTCAAAATAAACCTCTGTCTTTCCTGATCCCGTAACACCATCAAGCAAAAAAACTTGAAACTGAGAAGATAAAACACCTTCCCGCAACATTGTTGCTGCTTCATTTTGCGCTCCCTGCAACTGAGGGGAACAAAAATCAGGATCAGGCATGCCCACAAGATCAGGAGCAGGAACCTTAACATCTTCAAAAATTCCTAGCGCTTTTAAACCTTCAACAACAGAAACCGAAGTTCCAGCCGCATGTGCCAGACCAGAACGTGTCCATATCTTCTCACTGCGCACCAATTCCAAAACCCGTGACCGCGCTGGTGTGAGACGTTCTACATTTCCACCACAATATCGCAAACCCAGCATCTGCGCTTCCGGCTCTAAAGCAGCCGGTACAGACAAAACCAATCGTGCAACAAGACCAAAAGGCGCCATTGTATAGCGACTAACAAAACGCAAAAATGTGATCATTTCTGCCTTTAATGGGGGGCAATCAAAAACATGAAGCAGAGAGCGTAATTTTTCACGCGCCACCAAACCAGACCTTTGCCCATCTGCTGTCTTCTCTCCAACATCCACAACAAAACCGCAAAGCTCACGCCCCATCACCGGAACCCGAACAAAGGAACCAACGTTCACCTCCATAGAAGAGGGAACTTTATAACTATAAGCGTGAGCAACAGGAAGAGGAACCAATACAGATACAATCTCTTCCTCTATCACGTTTGAATGCATCTTTTAAACCAATCTACGACCTCTTGAGCACCAACAGGTCTACACCTTATCTTTAAACACTCTTATAAAATTCATTGCAGGATTCAATCTCTCCCCCCTATCACAACATTTTTCTCACAAAAATTCTTTTTAATACTCATTTCATCACCAAAGTGCCAATAAAAAAACCAATCTCATCGTCTATAATAAAAAACTCTATAGCA
The DNA here is from genome assembly GCF_042196945.1 of Bartonella sp. AA81SXKL. NCBI lineage: Bacteria > Pseudomonadati > Pseudomonadota > Alphaproteobacteria > Hyphomicrobiales > Bartonellaceae > Bartonella > Bartonella sp. AA81SXKL. The sequence continues at coordinate 169,364 of NZ_JBHIRH010000001.1, forward strand.
AAAAAAACAGCGCCATTCTTCTGTGCAAATAAAGCTCATCACTATAAGCATTCAACATGATATTGTAAGTGCGCTCTTCAACAAAGCTATCCCATAGTGTAACTTCTTCCCAACACACACGTTTATTTTTTTACCGCCTCATATCTCAATTTATCTTCAACAAACTGATTTATAAAGATATAATCATCATTTTACCTATTGTAATAAAACCCTCAATACGATGAATTTTTCTCATTTCAACCCCATCGAGGAACATTTGTAAATCCTTATTAATGAGAGAGTCTCCCATGATTTTAATTACAGGGAGAATAATATCGCAAATGGAACCGTTACAATATTCACCTTGGCTTTGTGCCAAAACGTGGAAACACATGCGTACATCTTTCAGCTTGATTGAGAATCAAGCAACAATACAAGTAGCACAAAAGCGTATTGTTGAAGAATGGGTAACACAGAATAAATCAATGTATTGACCATAAAAAAACACTTCATGTGTAAAATTTACATGCCTTCTTCAATGGTGTTTTACGATAAAATAAATCCATTCGCTTCTATCAAAAATGAGGTTAAATGTCCCCCCTGAAAAAGGGAGGTATCTTATGATGCTCTCTCAAATATCAAGAGCAATCGCAAATAGGAAATGAGCAAAGTGTTTGATAATGCTAGCTTATTTCCATAAATATAAAAACACCGCTACGCAAAGATGCCAATACGCAAAAATGTTGATACGCAATGAATTCTATGCCTTATCACGAGTAACACTATGAAATGGGTGTGGAAACGATAAATCATATTTCTTTACCGAAAACGGGTACATGATTAACACCATAGCATTCTTGTTCTTTACACAGATATTAATTCTTTCTCTTGCTTTTACAGTCAACAATAGCGCATAACAAAAAATAAGATAAAAGCTAAAAAGAAGAGGTTAGATATGAAGTTTTTTGTGGATAGCGCCAATATCGAAGAAATTCAAGAGTTACAGAATTTAAGCCTTGTTGATGGTGTTACCACCAATCCCTCTCTTATCCTAAAATCAGGACGCAATATTCTTGATGTTACAAAAGAAATTTGTGCTCTCGTTAGCGGACCTGTTTCTGCTGAAGTTGCAGCAACGGAATTTGAAAGCATCATGAAAGAAGCAGCTGTTTTAGCAAAGGTTGCCGACAATATTTGTATCAAGCTTCCTTTAACACTCGATGGATTAAAAGCCTGTAAAGCCCTCACAGCAGCAGGACTAAAAACAAATCTCACACTTTGTTTTTCTGCCAATCAAGCCTTATTAGCCGCCAAAGCAGGTGCAACATTCGTTTCACCTTTTATTGGTAGACTTGATGATTGTGGAAATGATGGAAGTGAACTGCTTCATGAAATTCGCACAATTTATGATAACTATAACTTTAAAACACAAATCTTGGCCGCTTCAATCCGCACCGTTAATCATGTCAAAGAAGCAGCACTCAGTGGTGCTGACATTGCAACAGTTCCACCAGCAATCTTAAAAGCACTGGTCAAACACCCTCTCACCGACAAAGGGTTGCAAATATTCCTCGACGACTGGAAAAAAACAGGTCAAAATATTGCTTAATATCTAGAATTTTTATTGTAAAGATCTTTTGAAAGTAATAAAAGGATCTGTTCAGCCAACTCTTCCGCAACACGTTTTTTTGCATCTTCTTCTGCTTGCAGCGTTGCATATTCTTGACGAAGTCGCTCAAAAGATGCATTCATCATTGCTGTTCCTTTTGCAACAAGAGTATTTTTCATATCCTGCAAAGTATAAGAAGCTCTGCTCATAACAGTTCCAACAGAAGGTCGTCCCTTTCTCTTTTTCTCGAAATCAACCTCTATCTGCATCGATTCTCTTGTAAAGACGGATATCTGCAATGCCAATCGATAAGCAGGTAGAGAAGGTTTACCACCATTTCCATACAAAAGAAACAGCAGATGATTGCGCACCATTTGACCAAAACGATCCGAAGGTTCTTCCACAACAATAGAAGCAAGCTTTTGCGCTAACCCCAAAGAAAATTGTTCAGAAGAGTGCCCAGAAGCAGAATTCATTGTCATTGCACTCTGCAACTCTTGACGGTAAAGCGGTTCAACTTTGCATCCACACAACAGTGTAAAGACACAAGCTAAAACAACAAGCAGAAAACTTTTAAAGAACGACATTCACAATCCTTTGTGGAACAATAATGATTTTTTTCACAGGCTTTTCAAGCAGCTGTGCCTTTACAAAATCTAAAGCCAAAACCGCTTCTTTAATCATCACCTCATCAGCAGTTGCTGCAACGCTCACCTCACCACGTTTTTTACCATTAATTTGTACTGGCAAAGTATAGCATTCCGCAACGGTTAACGCACGATCATAAACAGGCCAAGCAAGCGCAGATATTAATTTTTTCCCCCCTAAAGCAGCATGACATTCTTCTGCTAAATGGGGCATCATTGGTGCAATCATAGCAAGAAAAAAATCCATGGCTTGACGTAAAGAAGCTTTCATTTCATCGTCAACACTTTCTATCCTATTTAACAACGGCGCCATAATATTCAAGAATTCATAAAGGCGTGCAATAGCCCGATTAAAAGCGAATTTTTCCAAATCATCTTCTACAGCGCAAAGCGTGCGATGTGCGACCTTTGAGAGTTCCAAAGCCGCCCCCTGATGCCCTGCACAAGGCGCCACATCCTTTAAAATAGAAGCACTCACAGCCACATGGCGCCAAACACGCTGTACAAAGCGATGTGCACCTTCAACACCAGATTCTGTCCAAATGACATCCCGCTCGGGAGGAGAATCTGACAACACAAACCAGCGCACAGTATCAGCGCCATAGGATGCGATAATATCATCAGGATCAACGACATTCTTTTTTGATTTTGACATTTTCTCAATCGAACCAATTGTCACTTCACTTTGATCGGTTAATTTATAAGCACACCGCTTTCCATCTTTTTCAAAAATGGAAATATCCGCTGGAGAAACCCACCCTTGATCATCTCGATAGGTTTCATGCACCACCATACCTTGAGTAAAAAGCCCCTTAAAAGGCTCATCTACCGTCACATGACCGACCAATTTCATAGCACGCATAAAAAAGCGCGCATAAAGAAGATGCAAAATCGCGTGCTCAATTCCACCAATATATTGTTGCACAGGCAACCATTCAGCTGTTGCTTGTTTATCAACAGGTTCCTGCGCAAAAGGAGCCGTAAAGCGTGCATAATACCAAGAAGAGTCAACAAATGTGTCCATGGTATCGGTTTCGCGTTTGGCAAGTTGACCACAAGAAGGACAAGTAACATTTTGCCATGTTTCATGCCGCGCAAGAGGATTGCCCGGTTGATCAAAAGTAACATCATCAGGCAACACAACTGGTAAATTAGCACGTGGAACAGGAACAACCCCACAAGTTGTACAATGGATCATCGGAATGGGGCACCCCCAATAACGTTGACGTGAAATCCCCCAATCACGCAAACGAAATTGCACTGTTTTCTTCCCTTGCGGTTGCCCATTGAGCATTTGTTTTTCAAGCTTTTTAGCAGCTTCTTCAAAAGCTTGTTGGGGTGTTAAACCATCCAAAAAGCTGGAGTTGATCATCACCCCATCACCCGTATAAGGTGTTTCAGTAATAACAAAATCTTCTGCTTGCTCTCCTTTTGGCAAAACCACTGGTTTTATTGGAAGATCATATTTGCGCGCAAAATCGAAATCTCTCTGATCATGAGCCGGACAACCAAAAACAACCCCTGTTCCATAATCCATAAGCACAAAATTCGCGATATAAACAGGAATATGTACTGTTGAATCAAAAGGATGAACTGCCAAAAGGGGCGTGAGAAATCCTTGTTTTTCAGCTGTTTCAAGTGCTGCCGTTGTCGTTCCACCACACCGACAGTTTTCGATAAAAGCACTCAACGCTTTATCTTTCTTTGCCAAAGCTTGTGCAATGGGATGGTCAACAGACAGAGCTAAAAAAGAAGCGCCAAAAAGTGTATCAGGACGTGTTGAATAACAAAAAACCTCATCAAATGTCTCACAAACATCATCAACACCACTTGTTGCCTTTAAAGCCCAACGAATCAGTAAACCTTGCGATTTTCCAATCCAATTTTTTTGCATAGTGCGAACTTTTTCAGGCCACTGCTCCAGCTCTTCAAGCCCAGCCAAGAGCTCTTCACTAAAGTCGCTAATTTTGAAAAACCACTGCGTCAATTCACGCTGTTCCACCAACGCACCAGAACGCCATCCCCGCCCATCAACAACCTGCTCATTTGCCAAAACGGTGTGGTCAACAGGATCCCAATTCACCTTAGCCACTTTACGCGCAACCAAACCCTTTTGATAGAAATCAAGGAACAACATTTGTTGACGATGGTAATATTCCACATCACAAGTCGCAAATTCACGTGTCCAATCTAGTGAGAGCCCTAATTGCTTTAATTGCCCGCGCATCACAGCAATATTCTGATAGGTCCAAGTTTTAGGATGCACTTTACTTTGCAGAGCAGCATTTTCAGCCGGCATACCAAAAGCATCCCAGCCCATAGGATGAAGCACATTAAAACCCTTTGCCCTTTTATAGCGTGCCACCACATCCCCCATGGCATAATTGCGCACATGCCCCATGTGAATACGGCCAGAAGGATAAGGAAACATTTCTAAAACATAATATTTTTCACGAGCATCTTCTTGAAGAGTCTGAAAAATTTTCTTTTCATCCCAAATTTCTTGCCATTTTTTTTCTCTCGCACGTGGATTATAGCGTTCGCCTATATTATAATGTTCAATCGTCATTCCCATTATACTCTTTTAATAAAACAGAACCAAAAACTTGTTTTATTATGCTTGACCATGGATTAACCTCATCGTCAACATTTTCGTGAAATATTTCCCTAAGTATTTTATAAAACTTTTAAAAAAACGACCAACTCTTGAACAAAAACGGTAAAGCACAAAAACATGAATACACAAACGCCCCTCGATACCCCTTCCATTGAAGCATGGCAAAACCTTCAAAAAGACATTGCAGCAATATGCCAAGAGTTACAACGCCCTGTAGAAGAAATTGAACTTATCGCTGTTTCAAAAACTGTTTCTGCCGCTGATATACGTCCCCTTTTGCAAGCAGGACAATCTTTGTTTGCAGAAAACCGCGTACAAGAAGCGGCACAAAAATGGACTGCTTTACGTCAACAATTTGAAAATATTAAACTTCATCTCATCGGTCCCCTACAATCAAATAAAGCCGCCGAAGCTATCAAAATTTTTGATGTCATTCAAACGGTTGATCGTGAAAAAATAGCCAAAATTTTATCCGAAGAAATGCAAAAACAAAAAAGGCATCTTCCTTGCTATGTTCAGGTTAACATTGGCTTAGAACCGCAAAAAAGTGGTATCTCACCGCAAGAAGCGACATCTTTTGTCAACCAATGCAAAAACAACTATGGACTTGATATCATCGGTCTTATGGGCATCCCCCCTGTCGATGAAAACCCCGGACCCTATTTCGCGCTCTTAGCAAAATTAGCAAAACAAGCAGGTCTTTCAAAGCTTTCCATGGGTATGTCCAGTGACTTCAAAACCGCTCTACAGTTTGGCTCTAACGTTCTTCGCATTGGCTCTGCTTTATTTGGAAAACGCCCTGTGTAAAGCAATTTCCCCTCATATAAATTCATTCCCCCCTTCATATAAATTCCCATTGAAGATTCTACGAACAAGCCAAAAACAGCAGAAATGAGAAAAAATATTTCCTTCAATATCAATAAAAGAGCAATTCTAGCAAAAAAGATTTCAGTCCCTCTTTCATCCTGTTAGCAAAATAAGCAAAAAAGCTGGTCTTCTCAAAATTCTCACCGGCACATCCACAACACGTACAATAGATTTAAGATAGCATTGCAATTTGGCTCTCATATTCTCGCACATTGGTTCTACTTCACCTCCCCTCTGACCGCCTCTCCAGCAAAAGCAACATAAAAAATAAATCCTTATATAAAGGCAAAATGATAAGAGGAGCGTTGCACATAAATGAAAAAACTGTCGCGAAATAAATAATTGCAAAAGAATATTTAATACGATTATCACAATGATTTCCATTAAAAACCACGAATTCTCTTAACTTCCCCAACAGGCGTAAACGATTTTCCCACATGCCAATGGCGTAAAGCAGGCAAAAAGAGGCTTATGGCTGCATAATACAGTAACAAAACTCTTTCATGTAAGTCACTTGAGCAAAATAAACATCTCAAATGCCCAATAGAGTACCAAGAGCCGCGCTAAACAACATGAATAGCAATCTATAAGGTCCAACAATAGCATAAAGACTTTCTATGCTCTACAAAGCGTAAAATACGGTCAATATTCGCCTGAAAAATAAAAGAACGAATCCCGTTCATATGCACATAATACATGCAGGCAAAACAATGGCAATGAGATCGATCCCAATAACGATATTCCTCTATCATTATTCCTTTATCATTCTCATAAACAAAGAGAAAAACTTCAACTTTTCATATACGCAATTTTTCTAAATTTAAACTTTAATTAAGAAAAAATATGGTGTAATTTCTTATATTTTAAAATATTGAAAATAATCTTATTATATTTTTAAGAAAAAATTTCATATATACATAATATAGTTATTATTTATACAGTATTTTTATTGTTATTTTTAAAGTTTATCTTTGATATTTCTCTAAAAATACGTGATACCAATTTGAAATGTATCATTGTGATACTACTTTTAATGTAGATAATTAAGGAGAATTAATATGTTTGGTTCATTCAACACATTCGGTCATATGGCGACAAAGCCTTCTTTTGGTCATTCGCACAATTCAAGACCTTTTCATGGAAATGCATGCAGTCCTAATGCTTTTCTTTCTCACATGAATGCACAAGGTTTTGACTATGCAGTTGCAGGAGGGATAACCGGAGCAGCATTGGGAGCTGCAACTGGTCCAGGTGCACTTATGGGTGGACTTACTGGTGCCACGACTGGTTTCTTCGGAGGTTTTGGTTTAGGGTTCGTACAGAAAGTTCATGAGTGTTGGTTCTAATTTTTAGAGAGCAACTATAAAGATATCTCTGAAGTTAATAATTTGTAATTTTTTTCGAAAAATATCTAAATTATATTATCTACAATTATTATTGAGACGGACTTCAGAGATATTTATAATTTGTAATTATATTATAATTTGGATTGCGTGATGACAGATCTTATCTCTAAAATTATTGAAACGCTTATAGCAACATTTTTTTTTGGTTTAATATATCTTTTTTATTATAATTTTATTTCTTATAGTTGGAAAGATTCTCTAAAAAAATCATTATTAATAAGCTCAATATTCTTTCTTGTTAGTCTTTTATTTAACTATATTGGTTTATATCAAATTCTGAGAAATATTTTATAATAGACATTTTTAAAATGTCTTAGTGTGTTTATAAAAAGCTCTATACCGCAATAGGTTTTGCTATATTTGAGTATCCTAAAAACATAGAATACCTTCTTTAATATCATCACATCAGATTTAAAAATTGACTATTCTAATCTTTGTCATTTAGTCTAACCTCACAATGAAAAGCTTTTGGAATAACTCTGCCAAAATATAAAAATACAATGGCTGATTTTTCTAAAAAATAAAAAGAGGGAAACATGACTGAAAAAATTTATCCAATATCAGAAGAGATCAAAAAAAATACTTTACTCGATGAGGAAACTTATAAACAATGGTATCGAGAAAGCATCAATGATCCAGAAAGCTTCTGGGCCAAACATGGTCAACGCATTGAATGGTTTAAACCTTTTACAAAAGTAAAAAACACTTCTTTTAACGGAGATGTCTCCATTCAATGGTACGAAGATGGGATAACAAATGTTACCTATAATTGCATTGATCGCCACCTGAAAACCCATGGAGACAAAATCGCGCTCATTTGGGAAGGAGATAATCCTTATCATGATAAAAAAATAACCTATAACGAGCTTTATGAACATGTTTGTCGTTTTGCTAATCTTTTGAAAAGTCGTGGCATTAAGAAAGGCGATAAAGTAACCATTTATCTTCCTATGATTCCCGAAGCAGCCTATGCCATGCTTGCTTGTGCTCGCATTGGAGCTATTCATTCGGTTATTTTTGCTGGCTTTTCTGCTGAAGCAATAGCAGGACGCCTTGTCGATTGTGAATCAACCTTTATGATTACCGCTGATCACGGCTTGCGTGGCGGCAAACGGATCAACTTAAAAGACAACGTTGACCATGCCATTGAGATAGCCGCGCGCCAAAACGTGCAGGTGGACCAAGTCATGGTTATACGGCGGACTTGTGGACCCATTCAATGGGTAGAGGGGCGTGATTTTTGGTACCACGAAGAGATAGCTCATGCCAAAACAGCTTGTCCAGCAGAACCCATGAATGCTGAAGATCCGCTTTTTATTCTTTATACTTCAGGCTCCACCGGCAAACCTAAAGGTGTTTTGCATACCACAGCAGGCTATCTTGTTTTTGCCTCGATGACTCACCAATATGTTTTTGATTACCACCCCGATGAAGTTTACTGGTGTACGGCTGATATTGGTTGGATAACCGGCCATTCTTACTTGGTTTATGGACCTTTATGTAATGGTGCGACCACTTTAATGTTTGAAGGCACACCAACCTTTCCTGACAAAGGCAGATTCTGGGAAATTGTCGACAAGCATCAAGTCAATACACTCTATACCGCACCAACAGCTATCCGCGCCTTAATGGGAGCAGGAAATTCGTTTGTTGAACACTCAGACAGAACATCGTTGCGTCTTTTAGGCACAGTAGGAGAACCTATTAACCCAGAAGCATGGGAATGGTTTTATCATATAATTGGAAATGACCGTTGTCCGATTCTCGATACATGGTGGCAAACGGAAACAGGAGGGCATATGATCACACCCTTGCCTGGTGCAACCCCCCTCAAAGCAGGATCGGCCACACGTCCTTTCTTTGGTGTTCAACCCCAAATTGTTGATGCCCAAGGCAATGTTTTAGAAGGTGAAGCAGAAGGCACTCTTTGTATCAGTGATTCATGGCCAGGACAAATGCGCACACTTTATAAGGATCATGAACGCTTTATTCAAACTTATTTTTCCTCCTATAAAGGAAAATATTTTTCAGGCGATAGCTGTAGGCGCGATAGCGACGGTTATTATTGGATTACAGGACGAGTTGATGACATTCTCAATGTCTCGGGGCACAGATTAGGAACCGCTGAAATTGAATCAGCTCTTGTTTCTCATCCCTCTGTATCAGAAGCAGCTATTGTGGGTTACCCGCATCCCATTAAAGGACAAGGAATTTATAGTTTTGTGACCCTCATGGAAGGAACAGCGCCAAGTGAAGAATTGCAAAAAGACCTTATCAAGCATGTGAGAAAGGAAATAGGCTCTATTGCCATATTGGATAAAATTCAGTTTGCTCCGCAGCTTCCCAAAACGCGATCAGGGAAAATTATGAGACGTATTTTACGAAAAATCGCTGAAAACGATTTTGATACTCTCGGAGATATTTCAACTCTTGCCGAACCACAAGTTGTTGAAGATCTGATTGCCAACCGACAAAACTAAAAAACACGACGAAATACAACATACGGTGGTTTTTGTTTTTTGCTAAAATTATCTCAGCATTATTACGAAAACCACCGAGGAGAATAAAAAACAAAACAATTCATGAAAAGCTCAATCATTCTAACAACAAACGCTTTTCTTCATAACAGGTAAGAAATAATTTAAGCAAAAACCTCAGGATTGGGATGCGAACAAGAATAAGAAAGTAAGATAAAAAGAGCAACATAGCTTTTTAAAATCACCTAATGTCCACTCAGTGCAAAAAAAGCTTCTGAGTAAGAAGGAAAAATAGTTCTGATGTTTATGCTAGAATCCCTTTGAAATTCCTGCTAAAATTATAAATAAGGCTAAAAAAAGAAAGTATAAGTGATAATATTCTTGAGCAAAAATATTTATCTATAACGAGGGTGTATAAAAAATATTGAAAACCATGAAATCTAAAATAAACAAGCTTACAACAAAAATCTAAAGCAATGAAAGTAAGAGTTTTTAGAATAAATGATGCAATATAAAATCAGGAGTAATAATAAAAAGTGATTCATTTTGAAAATGTCGGCCTACGCTATGGAATGGGCCCTGAGGTCCTTCGTGATATTAGCTTTCATATTCCTCCTGGATCATTTCAATTTCTCACAGGTGCCTCTGGAGCAGGGAAAACGTCGCTGATGCGTCTTATGTTTTTGGCACTCAAACCCACCCGCGGTCATATTGATCTCTTTGGAACAGACACAGCATTACTCAAACGACAAGAGCTCCCTGCGCTGCGACAACGTATCGGGGTGGTTTTTCAAGATTTTCGTTTACTCGACCACATGACCACTTATGAAAATGTCTCCTTACCTTTACGCATTAAAGGACAAGAAGAAGCAACCTATCGCAGTGAAGTGGAAGATCTTCTCTGTTGGGTAGGTCTTGGAGATCATATTCATGTTTTACCACCGGTTCTTTCCGGTGGGGAAAAACAAAGGGTAGCCATTGCACGCGCACTCATTGATCAACCTGAAATTCTACTTGCCGATGAACCCACCGGAAATGTCGATCCGCCCTTGGCAAAACGCCTCCTGCGTTTGTTTATTGAATTAAACCGTTTTGGAACGGCTGTTATCATTGCCACCCATGATATTGCCTTAATGGAACAAGTTGCAGCACGGCGTATGCTTCTCCATAACGGACGGATGACGATTCATGAATAAATTTTTCTCCGTTTTTACCAGCAATAAAAAAAATACAACAGCGATTATTCCCAGTGGTAATATTTCTGGAAAAGCATTGGTTGCCGTGATTGCTATTATGACATTTCTTTCAAGCCTCACCTTAATCGGAGTTGATTTGGTCCAACGTGCCGCCGAAAATTGGAGTAATCAGATTAGCTATGAAGCAACAATACAGATACGCCCCATTGACAATGTTGATATCAACAAAGCACTCCGTGATGCCGTACAATTGGTTAAAACATTTTCTGGTGTACAAGATGCAAAAATTGTTGACCAAAAAGCTACAGAAAAGTTACTGGAGCCATGGCTTGGAACAGGCTTCAATGTCAATGAACTACCCCTTCCCCGCCTCATCATTGTGACCCTGAAGAGAGATGAAAAAATCAATTTTGCAGCCATTAATCACGCCATTAAAACCCAAATTCCAGGAGGTCAATTTGATGATCACCGTGTTTGGGTTCATCGTTTTGCGACCATGGCACACACCACTGTTTTCATTGGTTTTTCAATTTTAGCATTGGTTTTAGGCTCTCTTATCCTCACCATCATTTTTGCCACCCGCAATGCATTGGCAGAAAATACACATATTATCAATGTCTTATATTTCCTTGGTACTGAAACTCTTTTCATTGCTCGCCAATTTGACTGGCATTTTTTTAAAACTGCGCTGCGTGGTGCTTTATATGGTGGTCTCACAAGCATATTTCTATTTTCAGCCTTTTGTCTCTGGACGAATTATAACTTGGGAAGAGTAGAAGCTAGCCAAGTAACAGCTTTGTTTGGACATCTTTCCATAAGTTCCATCCCCTACGGAAAAATCATTTTTCTTATTATTTTCGTTTCTTTTCTTACCACCCTTACAAACCGCATGACTATTTTAGCGCAACTGAAAAAAATTGATCAATGTGAAAACGGTTTATTTTAATTTTATGACTCACAACACTTTCAACTCATTGACGCAAAACAATTTAGAACGTCCTCTTCCAAAACGGCCCCACTATAATAGTTGGTCTCCCTGCTTTTTATTTCGCTATTTTCCACCGACAACCCTTACTCTTTCAATCATTGTTTTAATTTTCTGGGGCGGTTTTATTATTTTTTCTGAAAAAACCGAACGACTTGTCCCCCCAACACCTCTTCCCAAAGCCGATGCTATCATTGTGCTTACAGGTGGAGAACACCGAATAGAGACAGGACTTCATCTCTTACAAAAGGGGCTTGGTTCACGACTCCTCATCAGTGGCGTAAATACCTCAACAAACCTGAAGAGTTTCATGCATAACATGCATATTAACCCACAGCTTATCTCCTGTTGTATTGACATTGGGCATCAAGCGATTAACACCAGAGGAAACGCCGAAGAAAGCGCTGCTTGGATCGAAAAGCATCACTATAAAACCCTTTATATCGTCACCCATGATTACCACATATGGCGCTCGATGCGTGAACTTAAATATCTCATGCCTGATATCCATTTCATTGCTTATCCTGTGAAGAAGAGCAAAGCTGAAAGCACAATACAACAGATCAAGCAAGCCCGTATTCTCATATTCCAATATATTAAAACACTGCAAGTCTATATCAGAACCGCCTTCTGACCTTTCTCCCTGATCTTTATTCTTGTGACTTTAAACCTTGCTACCCTCTGACTGCTTTACCCTTCTCTCCATACCTTTCCACACGAATTACCGCCATAAAAGCCCGCCAGAACTTCCCCCCATACAAAGCACAACGCCCCGATACACGTGTCACTGTCTTGCACATTAACCAAAAAACATCTCTTACATCCCAAACATATCTCACAACACGTGATCTATCTAATGCCATCCCCAATATAGAAGACAGCTCTTGTAAATAAATCTTCCCAGATAGCTATAAGATCAAACTTGTCATAAAAATCTATTTACACCACTGTCTTACCCTTCATAAAAAATGCAAACCGCCCCACCCTATATTTTGCCACCCCCAAGTATTACGATAGCTCTTACGCCACTTGGGATGATTGGTAAGAGAAATGCTTTACGCCTTTCTTAAACACGCACATACCAACCTCATATGACATGCAAAGAAGTAATTTTAATAGATTTAAAATAAGAAAATTTATAATACTTAGATTTCTCATTTAACAGAGAGAACATTAAACTATCATTATAAATCAATATATTAGTAACTACTTCTTCATTCTACAAAGCATCTTCATAAGAGCATTTTAGATCACAGATAGGAATAAGCTCAAAACGCACACCGCGACAAATACCCTACATTTTTTATCGCAATCTTTTTTGAAATCATTTCGCTCTCTAAGATCACTTTTTGTCTGGTTTCCTCCCTAAAAAAGAACGAAAATTTTTAAACTCTATTGATCTGTAAACAATAATAACTCAGCTTCTTGTCTAACGCGTTCTCCCTGCTCACTTCAATATCAGAACACCTCAAAGGACAGATTTCATGAGAATTGTGATTTCCTCTCAACATCTCAAAGGACGATGATTCCTATCAGCAACGATTTGTAAACAATCCACTTTCTCTGGACAAGTTCCTCTCAGCTTCCCCATTTATATGGTTTACTCACATAAAGCTCGACAAGAAAACCCTGCCTGAGAATATTCATCACTGCCGCTAAAGCTCATGCGTCATAATTTTAGCGACCTCACTGCCTAAGGTGCTTTATCACATACAATATATTGATTTATAATGAAAATTTATTACGCTTCAACTTGAATGAGAGCTCTCAATATCATCAGATTCTCTCATTTCAAATCTGCTCTCTATTGAATCAATCAAAACCATTTTCTTGCACATCACATAGGACTTGCACATCACAAAGGAAGAGAGCCTGCGTAGCGTAAAACTGTACAAGAAAGGCACGCCTCTTATGGACTGTCTCAAGTGTCGAGGGCTTATAGCAAAACCCACGAACGAGCAAAGTATATGAGAGTGCCAGCTTGTTACGACTCGAGACTATTTTACCGCACGATGGATAATTTAACCCTTTCAGTTTCTCTCACTTCCAATTTTGGAAGATTGCGCACAATTTTCATCGTTTCTAAACTTACCGTAATAACCCGTTGAAACAATTCCAATGGATAAGCTGGATTACCCACCGTTTCAACAGCATAGCGATTAGCATCATTAACAAGTCCATTCGCTTTATCCGTTTTGACAACCTGCCGCTCCATCACCCATTCAAGAGCAGACCTGCCATTGACCACATACTCATAAGCTTCAAGAGGAATATTCTGTATCGTGATATGCGCATTATAAACCACTGTGCTTTTATCAATAGCACCACGCTTACCAGCAAATTTCATCGCTTCAACACGATAGAAACTCTTCTCATCAGAAATCACCCAAGTTCTTGGATCACCCTGTTTATAGGTAACGGGATAGGGTTCAACCTCTTCATAATTCATATGCAAATTACCAAGCTTGCGCCCCGCTGTCACAAAAGCCCAAAAATCCTCTACTCTTTTGACCGTTGGAATACGCGGCAATTGTTTAGATAAATTATGCGCATAACGAGCACGATAATCTTCAGAATGCAAAATCCCATAAACATAATAAAACAAATCATCCTTTGTTATCATTTCACCAGGATAAGCTGCCTTAAAATAAGCCAATCCTTCATCCGTAAGAGCATCACGCCGCTCTAAACCAGTTTCTTTGCTTTCCTCTGCAAAATTTGCAAACAAATGAACCTGATTCCCTTTTTTAGCTCCCAAGGACACAGCATCTTCATAAACATACCGTGGAAAACACTGACCTTTTTCCATTGCATCTAAGCTAGGCAAAACCCTGCTCATAAGGACAGAAAAACCACTGCTTGCTCCTATACCGGTAACTTGTATTACCCTATTCTCAACCGCTTGCTTCATAGGAAATATACGCGGCATTTGATAAACTCTCTCATTAAAGATGCGGTTATAATAAAGCCATTGCTGTGTAAAAGGACGATGAAGACCTTGAATTAAGCAATCACTTTCAAATTCAGAAAACTTTCCTCTTACCAGTTCTTCTTTAAGACTACTGCTCCAACTAATTTTTTTGGCATCCGTGTTAACAAAATCATTCACGGCATTCGCACGCACCTTGCGATCAGCATGTGTGTAGGCATTATTAAAACGCTCTACTTCACCGTTATAAAAAGTAATCATATTGCTCATATTTTTCGCTAAAACTTCACGGCTTGAGTTGTATGCCCAAGCATCACGACCAGTTTGTATACCACGAGAAAAAGTTTTGAATAGCTTTTTATCACTGCCCTTCTTATCACCTAAGGCTAGAAATTTTTCAAAATCATTGTTGCGCTGATCCAGCCAATCACCATGCTCATCTGGTGTAATCATCTGCCAACCGTGTTCACACTTGATACCACCAACACTACTCAACCGCTGAAGTTGAGATAATTTCTCTTTTGTCGTGAGATTATCACCAATATCGTAATAATGAATTTTGCAATGCTCCGTAACATTTGGATTTTTAACAAATAGTGTCACAGCAATTCCTGTCATGCTTCCACTGCCGAAAACATTTTGCCCTTCTTGAGCACGTCCTTTGCTCAACATATTTTTGCGAATATCACCACGCAAATTGAGAACATAAATACTTGAAAATTCTTCATTCAATTCTTTTCGTAAGCCATTCGTAGAGTATCCATTGATAAAACCTGAATTTGTCACAAAACCAATAACACCACAGTCTTTTATGCGATCACTTGCCCAGCGAATAGCACGAATATAACTGTCATAAAGTCCATTAACATTGCTCGCTTTAGATTGAGCAGCATAAGTTTCACGAATGCGGTTATCCAATTTAGGATAGCCAATATTTTGTGCATTGTCGTTTTCGCTTTTTTGTCCAGAAGAATAAGGAGGGTTGCCAACAATAACACGAATATCCAGTTCCTTCTGGCGTGATCGACGTGTGCTGTTATCCACCAGCAAATCACTTATCAAGTCTTTTTCTTGCTCATAGAGCTGGAATGTATCGGTTAAACAAATTCCCTCAAAAGGAACATAATCTCCCCCCATCAGACCATGATAGGTCGTCTCAATATTAATGGCTGCAATATAATAGGCTAAAAGTACAATCTCATTGGCATGAATTTCATGACAAAATTTATGTTTCATCTCCTCTGGTTTTATCAAACCCGATTGTAAAAGCCGCGTGATAAAAGTTCCCGTTCCAGTAAAGGGATCCATGATGTGCACACCCGATGAGCCAAGCGTTTGCCCAAATTCTTGCTCTAAGACATCATTGACAGAGTGCAAAATAAAATCCACAACCTCAACGGGAGTATAAACAATGCCTAGTTTTTCTACAGTGCGTGGAAAAGCATAACGAAAAAACTTATCATAAAGCTCTACAATCAACCTCTGTTTTGCTTTTGGATCCGTAATGCCACTGGCGCGTAATTTTACACTTGCGTAAAATTTTTCCAGATCTTTGGATTCCTTATCAAGATTCGCCTTATCAAGCACATCAAGAATACGCTGCATAGCACGCGAGACAGGATTTTCACGTGTGAACTGATACTCCTCAAACAACACATGAAAGACAGGACGCGTGATAATATGTTGTGCCAACATCTCAATCGCATCAGCCTCTGTAATCGCATCATTTAAATCATCACGAAGTTCTGCCATAAATCTGTCAAAGGCTTGACGCGCCTCAGTCTCTGGCTCTGCCAGAATACCTGTTAAACGCGTAATATGATTCTTAGCAATTTCAGCAATGTTGCTCGCCCAATCTTCCCAATAATCACGTGTCCCACATTTCTTGACAATCTTTGCCATGATGGCACGAGAAATCTCATCCACAGGGAAAGCAAGCTCCCCTTGTCCATCTGTAAAAAGGACATCACGCTCCGCTGTACCAATGCCCAATCGTGCTGGTTGTGCGCGTAGTGGAAGATTGTCTACAACAGCCGTAATAGCCTTTAATTCAGTGCTCTGTGTGACACCAATAATCTCAATCACATTGCTAATATCTTGCCCGAGGGATGCCTTATTAATCGTCGCATCAAAACGATCATCATGCGCACGCAAAGCATTTAAAATTTGCCAGATAACCCGATATTTATCATTGTTGTTCAAAGCCTGTTCCGCTGGAGTATCAGGAGGAATACCAATTGGCAAAATGACATATCCCATCTTTTTACCCTCAGAGCGACGCATCACCCGCCCAACCGCTTGCACAACATCAATCTGGCTTTTGCGTGGATTTAAAAATATGATCGCATCAAGAGCCGGAACATCCACCCCCTCAGACAAACACCGAGCATTGGTCAAAATACGACAAACATCATCCCCACTATCAGCTTTCAACCAGTCAAGTAATGCACCACGATCCTTCGCATTAAAAGTGCCATCAACATGCTCAATTTCACACTTCAGAAAATGCTCATTTTCTGTATCCTCTTTCGTATAATCAAGATATTCTCTAACAACCGTAGAAAACTCATCACGCACAAGTTCAGAACTTTTAATAGTTTTACAAAACGCTAAAGCACGATGCATAGGATATAAATCCGCACCAACATCAGCCTTCATATTTTGTTTTGTCAAAGCCTTATAACAGCCAATAATCTTTGTTGCATCATCAAGAATAAGCTCAGAATCGCTATCACTAAGGCGCTTCTGAACAGCGGAACTGACCAATTTTTCGTCCATTGCTAAGACAATAACCTTATAATCTGTTAAAAGATCATTTTGTACTGCCCATGAAAAACCCCGATAAAAAAGTGTTTTACCAAAAAGTTTTTCATCATCCATCGAAGCAAGAACGGCATTAACTTCATTCGCGCGACTTTTTGCGTTATCACCAAAAATACGTGGTGTCGCTGTCATATAAAGGCGCTTCTTGGCACAAATAACATCATTAGAATGCACCTTAACAAAATTGGATTCACCCTCGCCCACCAGCGTTGCCCCTGTTGTACGGTGCGCTTCATCACAAATGATAAGATCAAATGTTGGCAAACCATAGTTTTTCTGAGCATCAGCAATCACCTGAATAGATTGATAGGTTGCAAACACCACGGTCATCTTATCTGCAACACTCTTCGCCACCTGTTCTGCAAGTTTAGCAGCATCGGTTGTCGCCGGAAAAGCAAGATCAAACACATCAATTTCAGCAACATCATCACTATTTTTACGACGCTTTCCCACTTGTGTATCGGAACAAACAGCAAAAGATCTCAATCCGATTCCTGCATCCGTTGTCCATTCACGAACCGTCTGTGACATCAGTGCCAAGGAAGGAACAAGAAACAAAACAAACTTGCCTTCACCCGCCAAATCCTCAGCAATTTTAAGACTGGTAAATGTCTTACCAGTACCACAAGCCATAATAAGCTTCCCCCGATCTGCTTGAGCAAGCCCAGCACGCACATCACGCAATGCTTCCAATTGATGTGGACGCAACTTCTTTTTATCCTCCAAAACAACTTTGCCCTGGGCTGCAAAAGTTTCCCAACAGATCGGACTTTGTTGTATATCGGAAAGATTAATCCGTATAACAGGAATATCCTGCCCCCGTATCATTGTTTCAGCGTTATCACTCCAAGCACTTTCAGTACTATCTATAATAACACGCCGCTTGAATGGAGCTTTCCCTGATGCCGAAATAAAACTATCAATATCTGCTTTTTTAATTCGATAGGCTGCATCATAAAATTTACATTGGATTGCTGCAAACCCCTCTTCATCACGAAGCTTTGCCACAAGATCAATACCGGTATCCCGACCATCCCAACCATTTTCATGAGCCCAATCTTTAAAGGTTTGAACCTTTTCATAACACCCAAACTGAAGAGGATCATATATTAGATAAGCAAGAGCAAAACGCTCAAAATATGTACCTTTATCTCGTTCGGTACGCGCTTCATCACGATATGTCTGTAAAAGCGATTGCAGCGTCATGCTTCCCCCCAATGAAAAATACCTTCAATTATCGAATCTAAACCAATTCGTCAATGCCTCTTGTTCTACCCAAAAAACTTAAAAAAGCTTAAAATTGCTTGATTTTAAGACATTTCTTCTATGCTTAATTAAATCAACAATAGAGAATCTTTTGATCCTTTTGAGTATCCCCCAAATCATATGATGCATTTATTGATGTCTATATCCCTATGGAAATAAACGGTAAGGCGTGATGATTTTGAAAATATTTTTTGCCTTTTGTTAAGAATACAAAATAAAGTGCGCAATAATTTTAGGATTTAGCTTAGGAATGAGAGGGGGGAAATGGATACGACACCTGCGAACACACAAGACACCAAGGAAGAAACTCCACACACAAAACAGCGCATTTTACGAACGATCATGCATATAATTTCACTATAATACGCAAAATATTAGTCGTGATATTCAAAATATTGATTTTTGAAATATTTCTTTATCTTTTGTTCTTTCGTAGACTAATTATTCGCTTCTTATACTTTATAGCGGGTGGCTTTAGAATTCTTTTTTATCTGTATCGGACTTGTAGCAGGAGGGAGAATACCATACCAACTAGACATACCATTGCTCATCACTAGCGCCATTATGTTCTTTAGCAGCATAACTGCAGCTTGGTATTACGATGTTCTCTTACTTCATCTCATACCTGCTGAATATGAGCTTATTCTTTTTCAATGAATGAAAACCCTTTTCATTCATACATCATTCAAAATAAGAAGCGATCCGCCTCTCAAACTTTTTGTCGTCCTCACCAAACTCATGAAATAAGGCAGAAAAAAGCGATACCTTAAACAAAATATTCTAAAGAAGCTACGTTACTTAAATAAAGAAACAGAAAATGACAGTGTCTTAGGTCACATTTTAAAACTTGAGCAAGATCATAATTTATTTGCATAAACCTAAACACCTATAATTTGCACCACCCTCTGCAAAACCAAAAGTGAGAAATCCACATAACCTCTTTTCCGAAAATCTTAAAAAGACTAAACGAAACCTCTTAAACTGCTCAGCTATCTCGATACCAGTTCATTTTTTTGGAAGAACGGAGGTTTAAGCTGTTTTTGGCATCAACCTTCTTTTTTGTTCTTTTGTTTGTTAGCAGATATACTATTCACTACCCCGCCTCTTTTTAAATTAAATCTTAAGAATCGTCGCGCAATATATTTCATTTGTCCTCCTCTTCATATCTCAGAAGACAAAGATTTTTAACAAAATTCAGTCTGCAAGCAATCTCATTCTAACGGGTTCCATTTAACTTCTCCTTAATAGGATTTACTTCCATAAGACTTGACAAGAAAGATTTAAAAATATTCATCATGCATTCTCAAAACATTTAATGCCTCAAGAAGGCTTATATGCCTACCACATCTCACATGATGTGGTGCGCTATAAGAAACGTTCACCTCTAGTGGTACGCTCCACTTAACGAACAAAGCGTTTTCTAAAATAGAGCAGCAAATAATGCTAAACTTTTCCCATTCATGTTTTGCTTCATAAACGCTTCATCCAAGTGGAAAGCATCACGAACAAACATGCCCAAATTGATAAAGTCTAATCGCGTGAAAGAGCGACAACAGGGTCAAGCCGTGAAGCTTGCCGCGCTGGAGAAAAGCCAAAACATATTCCTATAAGGGTTGAAAAAGTAAGAGACATAATGATCGATTCAATGGTATAGATAAGATGGATAGGTGCCTTAAACAGAAGGAACAAGCCACCGATAGAAAGCCCAAGCAAGATCCCCAAACCACCACCAATGACACAAACCAACACCGCTTCAATGAGAAACTGCTGCAAAATATCACTTTGGCGTGCACCAACTGCCATACGCACACCAATTTCATTGATCCGCTCAGAAACGGTGACCAGCATAATATTCATCACCCCAATACCACCTACAATCAGGGAAATCGCTGCAATTGAAGAAATTAAAAGTGTTAAGATATGTGTACTCTCCATGATACGTTCACGAAAGAATTCTGAATTTCTAATGAAAAAATCTTCTCCACCATGCCGCATAATGAGAAAACGTTTCACCATGTTTTCCGCTAAATGTGAATCGACATCATCAGCAATCCTAACAGTAATTGCACGAACTTCTGTTGTACCAAGAAAACGCGTTTGCACTGTTGTATAGGGCAAATAAAGCTGTAATGTATTTGATGTGTTTCCATTTGCGTGATTTTGCGAATCAACAACACCAATAATACGCGCTGGAACATTACCCACATGCACCACTTTGCCAAGAGGGCTTTCATGGCTATGGGGAAAAAGAACAGACAATGCTTCTTTTTCAATCACGAGATCAACCGCCCGATCATGCACACTTTTTTGATCAAAAAACTGTCCTTTGAAAACTTTAAGCCCCTGTGTCTGAAAGAATTGTTCTCCCACCCCCACAATGACAGCATTGACTTCAACTGCACCAAAACGCACTTTTGAGCTTGTTGAAATCTGAGGTGTTACACCAGAAACATAAGGTAACCCAGACAAGGCTTCTGCATCAGCTTCAACCAAACTGGTTATTTTTTCTGCTTGTGGATCAGAAAAACTTTTGCCAGGAAAAATGGTTAATGTATTAGCACCCAAACTTTTAAAATTTTCCAGAATTTTCTCTCGTGTACCATTCCCTAAAGCCACCATAGCAATAATCGCCCCAATACCGATAATCACCCCAAGCATTGTTAGAAAAGTCCGCATGCGATGTGCATTCATTGCCAACAGAGCCATCACAAACGCCTCACGGAATCGCTCAACAAAAGAACGAAAAAAGCCCAGTTTTTGTTGGCCTTTTAGATTTTGTTGTTCCTGAAGAGATTTTCCACCAACTTTTGTTTTTGCAACCCTTGACCGCTTATCAGCAATAATTTCCCCATCACTGATTTCGATAATACGCTCTGCTCTTTCAGCCACCTGCATATCATGGGTTACAATGATAATAGTACGTCCCTCTTGATGAAGTTCATCCAAAATATGCAATACTTCTTGCCCACTCTTTTTGTCCAATGCACCAGTTGGTTCATCTGCAAGAATGACCTCCGCATTATTCATGAGCGCCCGAGCAATAGAAACACGTTGTTGCTGACCACCGGACAGCTGATTTGGACGATGATTTATCCGATCACCCATGCCCAAACGTGTTAAAAGATCCTGTGCCCGCTTTTTCCTTGCTTCCACGGCACTTCCCGCATAAATAGCCGGAATTTCAACATTACCAAGAGCTGTCAATTCATTCAACAAATGGTAACGCTGAAAAATAAAACCAAAATGATTACGTCGCAAAGCCGACAATTCATCCGCAGAAAGGGAAGCTATTTCTTTACCAGAGATCCAATAACGGCCAGAAGTTGGACGGTCAAGACAGCCTAAAATATTCATCAAGGTAGATTTACCTGAACCGGAAGCACCTACAATTGCCACCATTTCACCACGTTTAATGGTAAGATTGATGTTTTTCAAAACGGTAACAAACGCTTCGCCCGCAGGAAATTTGCGCACAATATTTTCCAAGACGAAGACAGCATCTGCTTGATTTGTGCTCATGCTTTAACTCTCGTCTTCGCTATGCATGTTAGAAGACTCGGGCATCACTCCATCAGACGAACTGGTGACGACGACATCACCCTCGTTAAGTCCTGAAATAATCTCTGCCATAACCTTATTATTCAACCCAACGCTCACCTGTTTAGTAACCAACTTATTTTCCCCCACCAAAACAGAAACCCATGCTTTACGCTCTCTTGTCTCATCGCGTAAAGCATTACTTGGAACCAACAAGACATTCTGTGCGCGCCCTAAGATAATATGAACTTGAGCAGTCATATAGGTTCGCAAAAAATTGTCCGCATTATCAACATGTAGAATTCCGTTATAATAAATAGCCGATGAGATTAAAGCACTAGAACCACTCACCATACCAGGATTAATACTCACATCAGCACGAATTGTTTCAGGAGCCGGCTCTACTTTTTCTAAAACGCCTTCATAACGACGCTGTGAATTACCTAGAACTGTAAAATAAAGTGGTTGTCCAGCTCGGATTTTAAGAACATCTGCTTCTGAGATTTGCGCCTTGATCGTCATCTTTGATAAATCACCCAAAATAACAATTGTTGGCGCCGACTGAACCGCATTCACATTCTGCCCTTCTTCCACAACTGTTGCCAAAACCGTTCCCGCTGAAGGGGCAGTGATGCGTGTATAACCTAAATTAACCTCTGCACTCTCCACATCAATTTGTGCTTGCACAATCTGCTGACGAAGTTGTTCAATTTGCGCCTCGCGTATTTTCACCTGTGTCGTAGCCTCATCGAGGTTCGCACGTGAAACCGCACGTGTTTCAATCATTTTTTTCTGACGCTCTAAATTTTTCTGTGCAAGAGAAAGATAGGCTTCTTGTTCTACCAAACTCGCATAATAATGCGATAATGCTGCTTTTTTTCTTTTTAAATCATTTTCCTGATCTGTAGGATCAATTTCTGCTAAGAGATCGCCTTCTTTCACAACACTCCCAGGGGAAACATGCATTGACACCACACGCCCTGTTGCTCGCGCACCAACTGCCACCAACCGGTAAGGACGTACAAGACCAGAAGCTAAAACACTTTCCTCAATATCCCCACGCTTCACCACCGCTGTTATATAAGTTGGAGTAGATGTTCCAAAAAAAACAGAACGCAACCATAAAAACAAGAGAATGAGAAATATAGCAGTTAAAAAGAAGGAAAGTTTTTTGTGTTTTGTAATGAAATTTTTGAGTAAGTTTTTTTTCATTTCCCTACCTTTGCACGCGAACGAGGTGCACCATCAACGACTTCCGGACGTGATACATCAACAACGCCATCCCAGCCCCCCCCCAATGCTTTCATCAACGTGATATATTGTGTAACCAAAGAAACACGGCTATCTTTAAGTGCCATTTGTGCAGAATAATAAGAGCGATCAGCATTTAACAATTCAAGAAAACTGGTATTTCCATTCTCAAAAAGACTCCGTGAAAGTTTTAAGGAATGAAGAGAAGCTTTATTCGCAATGATTAGCTTTTCTAAGCGTTGATGTTCTTTAGTTAATCTTACCAACGCATTTTCTACATCTTCTAAAGCTCCCAAAACAGCAGCCCGATAAGTAATAAAAGCTTGATCACGCTGTGCACGCGCGACAGCAATAGAAGCCTCAACCTGACCTCCATTAAAAAAAGGAAAACGCAGACCAGGTCCAAAAGACCAGCCAATCGTTGAATTTTTCCATAACTGATCTATCGCCGTTGCGGCTGTCGAAATATTACCTGTTAAAGTAAGTGATGGATAGCGATCTGCTTCACGTTGACCAATCCGCGCTGTCGCTTGCGCATATTGACGCTCTGCCCGTCGTAAATCCGGACGTGTTAACAAAATATCAGCTGGAATTCCTGCTGGTATCGGCCAGCGCGGTTGTGGAATCTTTGCATACTTAGCATTTTTTTGTAAAAGAGCCTTCAATGCCGTAGGCACACGACCAATTAAGACAGAAAGGCGATGAACGCTCATTGCTAAATTCGCTTCCATCTGTGATATATCTGCTTCTGTATTTGCCATTTGTGCTTGCGCATTTGAAACATCGAGCTCAGAAACATCACCAGCTGTTAATCTAGCACGCATCAATTCATAGGTTTTACGTTGTGATACAGCAATTTGACGCACAATCAACAATTTCTGTTGCCAACCACGCATTTGTACATAATTTGTTGCCACATCTCCTAACAATGTCACCATGGTAGCACGCATATCTTCCACAGCCGCATCAAGACCATAACGCGCTGCTTCAACCGCTCGTTTATGCCCACCAAAAAAATCAAGCTCCCAGCTTGCATCAAAACCACTACGGTATTGGTTTAACAATGCATCAGACTGTGCAGAATGACTACGGGTTCCTGAAATTGAATTGGACACATTTGGCAAAAGAGTTCCCACAACCTGTCCTAAACTCGCACGCGCCTCACGTACCCGAGCTTTGGCAACAGCAACATTATTATTTCCAGAAATCGCATAATCCATTAATGCATCTAGAACAGGGTCATTCAAACGCCGCCACCATCCGGCAAGCGCAACTGGCTGTCCAGCAGTCTGTGCAGATTTTTCTCCCCAAACTGCTGGAACACGAAAAGATGTTTTCTGGTAATTGGGACCAACCATACATCCTGACAAAAGCAACCACAACAAGACAATAGAAAGTAATCCACGAGAAGCGCCCCTTTTGAGATTTCTGATATACATCTAGTCTCCCGCATTCTTTCAGAATCATTATTTAATATTAATACTTTATTTACCTCTTATTTCAAACTTGACGTGAAAAATCAAATACAGTTTGCACAGGAATATGATCTGAAGGGCGTTCCCATCCGCGCGCATCACGAAAAATCGAAAGATCTACAACAAAAGGTGCTAAATCAGGAGAAGACCAAACATGATCAAGCCGCCGCCCATAATCGGTAAATGCCCAATCGCGTGCACGATAACTCCACCATGTATAAAGCTTGGTAGGAGCAGGAATATGCAACCGCATCAGATCAACCCATCCACCTTGACAACACAAATCCTGTAAACGCTCGGTTTCAATAGGAGTATGGCTTACAACCTTCAACAATTGCTGATGAGACCAAACATCCTCTGCCAAAGGAGCAATATTTAAATCGCCCACCAAAAGAGAAGAAAGACCATCTCCTTGATCCGCACGTATGGAAGACATTTCTTCTAAAAAATCAAGCTTATGACGAAATTTTTCATTCACATCAGCATCTGGAATATCTCCCCCAGCAGGAACATAAAAATTATGAATCCGCAAGCTTCTCCCATGGGCTTCCACAATAACTGAGATATAGCGACAATCTTGGTTTTGGCAAAAAAAACGCTTTTCTACCTTTTTAAAAGGCAAACGAGAAACAATAGCCACCCCGTTATAAGATTTTTGTCCACTCAATGCGATATGCTTATAACCCGCTGCTTCAAAAGCCTCCACTGGAAATAAAGCATCTGGACATTTTGTTTCCTGTAGACACAAAACATCTACGGAAAAGAGATCCAAATACTGAAAAACCTGTGCAAGACGCAAACGAATAGAATTAATATTCCAAGTTGCAATACGAAAGAACATTTGTTTTAATCCCAATGACGTAACACTCTTTCTTCATTTCTTCGAAGGAAGTGTGAACATCCCATTAGCGAACCGGACGTCTGTCCGCACATTCATAATCTGCACAGTAGTTTCCAAATTTTGTTGGTCAACAATTGTCCACTGTCGCAAAGCAGAGCCTTTAGAATCAAAAACCATCCTTATTTGCCCTGCCCCAATCGTTTTATCATGCAGAACAATCGTTACAGCCCCTGGATCTTCGCGAAATGCGAACAAGCGCCCAGAAGATACATCAATTTTATCATCCAACAAAAATTTCATTGGCGTTTGCGAAAGTTGTGAAAAGTTCCAAGTATTCAAAGCCCGATTGTTAATACCTACAAATTGGCCATCTGAAATAATCTGTAAAGGCATTTTTTTGTAAATGAAACGAATTTTCCCTGGGCGCTCTAAATAAAATGTCCCCTGAGACATTTTTCCCTTTGGACTAAACTGAATAAAATCACCTGTCATTGTTTTGATTGCCGCAAAGTGATTCACAACATTTTGCGCCTTTATCACTTTATTAGATGCTTGCGAAAAAACAGGAACAGTTAAACACCAAAAGATAATAATTCCCACCAACCCAAAGACTCTTCTTTGCGGTAAAAAAGACGTTTTCATAAAAAATGCTCCCAAGCAATACTTAATTGACTTTATAATTCATAACTTAAGTGATCAACGACGAATAAATACCCTTCTTTATAAGATAAAGATATTGTTTGAAAAAAATATCAAAAGATTTTTAAAAGTATTCTTCTTCGACAATCTCCAACACTTTTCGCTTACCCATATCATTAGCTGGACTAATGATGCCTTCTTCTTCTATCCTTTCGATCAATGTGGCGGCACGGTTATAACCAATGCCTAAACGACATTGAATATAAAAAGTTGAAGCCTTACGATCACGAAGCATAATAGCAACAGCTTGACAATAGGAATCATCTGCTAAAGAAAAAGCTAAAGAAACATCCTTTTTTATTTTTTGCGGTATCGTTTCCAAATAATCAGTCTGCGTTTAAGTTTCCGAAAGCATCCAAATTTCCTGCTTTTCTAAACGCATAATATATTCTTTTCCACCCCTAATCTATGAAGCAACATAAATTATAGTCAAGACATAATGGATTAAGGACTAAACATATTACTCGCAAACCTGAAAGCTCTTTTAAGTATCAAAAATACTTTTTTGACTTCCTTCTCACCCAAAAGAATAAAAATTTTCACCACAACCGCTCTGTAAACAGTTTGGAGTTTAGCAAATTTCACTTAGCTTCCCACCCCATATAATTCATTTATATTAAGACTCGACAGATCAGCCTTGCCCTAAATATTTAGAGCGCACTTAAAAAGACACTTAAATATCAAGTCTTACATGCTTTTACACCCCTACATTCGCAATAACATTATTTTATACCAAGATATTGATTTATAATAATTTATCTTTTTAACTTAAATCATAACGCCAAATACAATAAGATTCTTTCATCACATACTCTCTCATATTGAATCAACTCAAATCATTTGCTTGCACATTACAAGCAAGGTTGGTGTGTGGATAAAAGTTATATAAGATAAAGAATCCCCTTATAAAGAGTTCCAAGTGCCAAGGAGCTATCGCAAATCGAGAACTGGTGTATGAAAATGCAGACTTTCTACGATACAGTAAACAAACACTTGTTTTATAAGATATTATAAAAAACAACTATAAAGATTTTTCAAAAGCGCTCTTCTTCAGCAGGCACTAAAATTTCTCGTTTCCCTGCGTGATTTGCTGGACTAATGATACCTTCTTCTTCCATCCTCTCAATCAGTGTCGCAGCACGATTATAACCAATGCCTAAACGGCGTTGAATATAAGAAGTCGAAGCCTTACGATCACGAAGCACAATAGCAACAGCTTGACTATAGGGATCATCTTCTGAAGGAGAAGCCAAAGAAACATCAGCACCATCCTCTTCAACTTCTTGCGTAATTGTTTCCAAATAATCAGGTCGTGCTTGCGCTTTGAGATGCGCAACAACCTGCTCCACTTCATCATCCGCAACAAAAGGACCATGCACACGTTGAATACGTCCTCCTCCCATCATAAAGAGCATATCTCCTTGTCCCAATAATTGCTCGGCCCCCTGTTCACCTAAAATTGTTCGGCTATCAATTTTTGAACTCACAGAAAAAGAAATACGTGTAGGAAAATTGGCTTTGATCGTCCCAGTAATAACATCGACGGAAGGACGCTGTGTCGCCATAATCACGTGGATACCGGCAGCACGTGCCATTTGTGCCAAGCGTTGAACCGCGCCTTCAATGTCTTTACCAGCAACCATCATCAAATCAGCCATTTCATCAATAATGACAACAATATAGGGCATAGGACTAAAATCAAGTGTTTCCGTTTCATAAAGAGGCTCACCGGTCTCGCGATCAAATCCAACTTGAATTGTCCGCACCATTGTCTCTCCCTGACTTGCAGCTTCCCTAAGACGTGCATTAAACCCATCAATATTACGAACGCCTAGTTTTGACATTTTACTATAGCGTTCTTCCATTTCACGAACAGCCCACTTTAAAGCAATCACGGCTTTTTTAGGATCTGTCACCACGGGTGTTAATAAATGGGGAATGCCATCATAAACCGAAAGCTCAAGCATTTTCGGGTCCACCATAATGAGACGACATTGTTCAGGTGTCATACGATAAAGCAATGATAAAATCATTGTATTGATAGCAACAGACTTTCCCGATCCTGTTGTACCAGCAACCAAAAGATGGGGCATTTTTGCTAAATCTGCAACAACAGCTTCCCCCCCGATTGTCTTACCCAAAGCAAGTCCTAGCTTGGCTTTGCTGTCAATAAATTCTTGCGCCTGCAACATTTCTCGTAAATAAACCATCTCACGCTTTGCATTAGGCAATTCTATTCCAATAACATTACGTCCTGGAACCACCGCAACACGCGCCGAAATCGCACGCATCGAGCGTGCAATATCATCTGCCAAACCAATGATACGGGAAGACTTAATGCCTGCAGCCGGTTCAAATTCATACAAAGTTACCACCGGTCCAGGACAAGCATCTATAATTTTTCCTTTGACCCCAAAATCTAACAAAACCCCTTCAAGCTCTTGAGAATTTGCTCTTAAAATAGCAGGAGAAAGTTTTGCATCCTTAACAGACGGTGGTGGAACCGAAAGATAATCTACAAGAGGAAGAACAAAACCACCCTTTGAAGAAGCTGTTAAAGACTTTCGATTTTTAACAGGAGAAATATAGGCTTTATTTTGATTTTCCTCACACTTTACTTTTTCACCTAAAAAAGTTGGCTCAATCCGATCAAATGGCTTTCCTTGCCCTTTACTCTGAAAACGCCTTTTGAAACAGAATAAACGAAAAAAACGCGCTTGAAAAAAATAAAAAAGATGCAAAAGAGCGCCACAAGTTGTCGCAAAAAAACCATGATTTTCACGATCCTCCTCTGCGGCATATTCCGTATCTTCTTCCAACTCAAAGACTGGATTAACGATTTCGTCTTTGGGAATGCTTTTTTCTTTTCTTTTCTTTGTTCGACGCCGCCATATCACATTACCAGCAAAAGCAGCGGTGAAAAAACCTAAAAGAATAAAAACAACACTGAAAAACACCGTGTAAGGAGGAGAAAGAAAAAGAGGAAAAACTGAAGAAGCAACACTTAAAACTTTATCTCCTAAAACCCCTCCTAATCCCATTGGCAATGGCCAATAAGTAAAAGAAGCAACAGGTGACATAAGGGCAAAAGCAATTAAAAAACAAATCGTTGATAGCACCCATAAAAAAAAGCGCAAAGTCAAATTGTAGATATTCTTTTGCGCCAACAAGAGAAAAGACCAAAATAACGGTGGCAACAAAACAGAAAGACTTGCCAAGCCAAAAAACTGCATAATAAAATCTGAAAAAATTGCCCCCATCCACCCCATAAGGTTTGTAACCTCATTTGTACTTGCATGGGTTAAAGATGGATCCTCAACATTCCACGTCGCCAAAGCAAACACACAAAAAATAATAAAGCCCAAAAGCCCAAGCCCAATAAATACCCCTATCTGACGTAAAAACATCTCAATAAGACGCGAACCTTGAGAATTTCGCACTTCTAATGAATCATAAGGAGAAGAACTTCGGTGCATCTATCAATTCCAAATACAAAACTTTCATATTTTAAAGAGTTATAACTCCCTCTCTCTCTTAAAAAAGGATGAAGCTTAAAACTCTGTACCGATCTGTAAACAAATAGCCTGTAAACAATCCGACGTCTTATCTAGCGCGTTCTACCTTCTAACCACTTCATATCACTCATATATCACCACCCTAAGAGACTATCCTTCATAAGGCACACAAAAAGCTCTCCCAAGATATTTATCACACGATCAACCAAAAAACACCTCATGTGTTAAAATGTCACATGGGTCCTATAGGCACCTTCCTCAACAAATAATATTTTTTATGCTACATCATGATAACGGCAAAATATGAATACTGTTTTAACCATCACGAATGACAACAATTTTTTATCTATCATACTAACTAAATATCCCCCTTCAGGACAGGCATACTGAAGTAACTCACACAACTTAAAAAATACACGACCATCTTTGTTTATTTTTAGTTTTCTTTTTTATCAACCAAGTGTAAAAAGAATTGAAGAGGAATATTCAAAAAAGCTTATCCGATAAATCTGTAAGATGAATCACATAAATGATTAAGCAGAAAAACTCTGAAAAACCAATCCGTCATCAGATTGGCGCCAAAAAGAAACCTCGTTCTTGTAAAGCAGAGAGAAAAGTAAAAGTTAAGATATTTTAGGCAATGTAAAAAGATATTCTTTTTAAAAGAAAGCAAACTATAAACAATGGAAGAAGTATTGTGTGTTCTAATCGCAATAAAAACGTACAACCCAATAAAAAAATTAAATCTCATAAAACTAAACAATGTGATCTGCTCATTGCAGGGGGGGCAGCTGTCGGTTTAACCCTAGCGACAGCACTCAAGCAAACAGCCCCTAATCTGAAAATAAAAATCGTTGATGCTGCTCCACAAGGAGATACCCCTGCTTCTAACATACGAACCATTGCCCTTGCTGCTGCTTCTATTCGTATGTTAAAACAATTACAATGTTGGGAATCTATAAAACCCTATACGCAACCCATTCATTCAATGATCATCACAGATACAAGCACAAATGATCCTGTCAAACCTACTCTTTTAACCTTTGAAGGCGACATTAATCCCGGCGAGCCCTTTGCTGCTATGGTAGAGCATAGAGAACTCATCAACACTTTAAAAAAACGTGTCAAAGATCTCAATATCCCTGTTATTACAAACACCCGTGTCATTGATTTTCATCAAGAAGACCAACATACAACCGTTACTTTAAATAATGAAGAGGTTTGGCAAACAAAATTGCTTATTGCAGCTGACGGAGCCCATTCGAAATTACGCCAAAAAGCAGATCTTAAAAACTTTTCTCATCTCTATAAACAAACAGCAATTATCTGCACAGTTGAACATGAAAAACCCCATAATGGTCAAGCAATTCAACATTTTTTACCTGCCGGTCCTTTTGCTCTTCTCCCTCTCAAAGGCAACCGATCCGCCATTGTGTGGAATGAAGATCATAAAACTGCGCAATATTATCTCAAAGCTGATGCACTTATTTTTGAAACAGAACTCGAAAGACGCATTGGCCATCGATTAGGCAAACTCTCTTGGGATGGCGAACGTCAAGCTTTTCCTTTGAGTCTTTCTTTAACACGTCAATGCGTTAAACCACGTTTTGCTCTCGTTGGCGATGCCGCCCATACCATCCACCCCATTGCAGGACAAGGACTCAATTTAGGATTACGCGATAGCGCTGCCCTCGCTGAAGTGATTATTGAAACAGCACGACTAGGTCTTGACATTGGCTCCCTCACGGCTTTAGAGCGCTATCAAAGCTGGAGACGTTTTGAAATTGTCCGTATGGCTTTAAGCAATGATTGGCTTAATAAACTCTTTTCTAATGATAGCCTTCTTTTACGGATGCTCCGCGATACCGGACTTGGAATCATTAATCAAGCACCAAAAATAAAAAAATACTTCATTCAAGAAGCTGCCGGACTCTCTCCAAATGCCCCACGTCTTCTACATGGCTTCCCACTTTAAGCAAAAATTCATACTATTTCACTTTTTTTACAACCTTTGCCTTCCTCCTTCAAAGAACAAAAAATTCCTATCTCATCCAATCTATTTACAAACCGGATTCCTGTCGAGTAATTTTTTTTTGACTTCCTCCTCCCATATTTCACTTAACATAAAACTCGACAAGCAAGCTACATTCTAAGAATATTCACCATGCACTGAAAAAACGTTTAATGTCTCAAAGAGGTTACCTTATATCACCACACCTTAAAAGAAGCCATTTCACGGCATAACAAAATAAACAAGACTTTTTAGCACACAACACTTTATTTACAATAATAAGTTCATTGTTCTCATATTGAGTGAGAAATCTAAAGATCATAAAATACCCTTATTTCAAATCTCTCTCACGTTGAAGCAATCAAAATCATTCGCTTGTACATCACAAGTGAGAGTGTCGTATAAATAAAAACAATTAAACAAAGCAACAAAAAGTCTCCCCCTCTCAAGAACTAAGGACTTTAGCAACATTGTAGGCGAGTAAAGTATATAATGGCGCCGGCTTATACTTTTTATTGAAGTAAAAATGGTGGTGTACAATGGATTTTATATGCTCATAGGGACTTTTACGTTATACTATTCACGAAAAGCGCTATAAAATAAGCTTAGTTGCATTGAAAAATTTTTCTTTTAAAAAAGCGCGTAAATTGGAAACATAAATGTATTCCGTTTGGGGCATTCTGCTTCTCAGACAAACTCTTTAACTTATTGTGGAATACCACACGACTTTAGAAAAAATATTCCAATATATAACAAAGTGTTCCGTACTCTATACCATCACACACAATTGTAAAACTGCATATCATCCCTCTATTTCACACCATAAAAGAAGATAAACTGCAATAGAAATGATCCAATCCTTTTATTTTCAAATACGCTCTTTATTCATTATTCATAAACGCTCATAAATGAGTTTTAATCACAAACGCTCAGAAATATGTCATAAATTCTATAAAACCCATAACAGCCATAGAAATTTTCCATTTTTCTATATACTCACTCATCTCAACTAAACGAACGATAAATAAAGTAAATGCCTCGTATATAATCTTACAGAAAAAAGACCAAACAAAACCTATAACATCAGGCTTGTTCTACAGAACAGTATTTCAAAAATATAAGTATGCTAATTTATTAACATATTAATTGATAAAATTATCATTTTACATATTGAGTTAAAATCCCTATGCAATAAATTATTCTCATTTCGACCATTTTTGTAAATAATCAATAAAACTCTTTATTTACATAGACTAAAAAGAGCACCGTTAATGAAACGATAAAAAGAAGTAAAATATCCCCCTCTCTCAAATGCCAAAAGCAATTACAATATTCCAATCTGGCATCATCATTATGCTTGCCAGATTATAACAACAAGACCTTTTGCATTTAAATAAACTTTTTCACGCTCCCTATCATTGTATTTGGTAACTCAATACTTTAATATATTCGTTCAGTATATTTATACAATTAAATTACCCAAAAGAGCATACTTCTTGCATTTACATTCCTTGGTATTCCCTTATCTTGTAAAGATCGCACACGTGTTACGTTACTTCGAGTTCATCAAGTGTATACCCATTCTCCAACCACTCTTTAATCCACTTAGGTCTACGTCCACGCCCATTCCATAATTCCCATTGGTTATTGGGATTTCTATAATGGCGCTCTTTGCTCACAAGATCAGCGATATCAATTCCATGGGCATTAGCAATTTCAAGAATTTTTCGTCGCGCATTTTGCTTTTCCTTTGCTTGCCGTTTTTTTAATTCCACATCGATTTGTGTACGCATCTCTTGTAGTTCATCAAAATTCATATTTTTGAGATCATTCACCTTAATTACTCCCCTTGCAAAAAAGAATTTCTTTTTGCCATATTTTAAACATAATTATAGACAATTTTTGTCCATTTATTATCGAAATTAAAATTACGATACATATATCACTTTGACGGAGATGTGCTTTGAGCCACAAAGAACTGTTTATTGGTATATCAATTACCGCCACTGCATCTTTTTTCAGCTCAATCGCTGGAACTGCTAAATGCAGTGCTCAAACACCATCACACCTCTCTGACTCTCATGAATCAGTAGTCAAAAGTAAATATAAATCGTCACTCTATAAGTTATGGCAATACGCAACAAAGAACAAGCCCTCTCTGTATATTGATGGTGTAGTTCATTATGACAAGAAAACCTCCCCTCATACACAACGGCTTTTTACTTCGTATAAATTTTTTTTGAAAAGATTTTTGCAACTAGAGAATTATATAAAACAAGCAGCTTCAATACAGTATCAAAGATTATTATTTTTTAAAAGCAGCGCCTTTCTTCGTGATTCCAATAATATTGGTTGGCGTAATATGCTCTATTTTATTCCACACTTTTATCTTGTTGGTTGGATATTCGCATATATTAGAAATATTCTTAGAAGAGAACAAAGCAATAATCACAAGGAATATTCTAAGCTAAACAATCTCATTCTACAAATTTATAAAATCAAAAGACAACGAGAAAAAGCACAACACAGAATTAGCATTTGTATTAATAAAATTCTTCATAATAAGGTGTATTGCTAATGATTGTTCCAGATTTCACATTTTTTGCTGCTGCATACATATCCAATATGCCTCCCATGACATTTTCAGTTGTTGCCGAACAAGAAACGCGGGACAATGTCTATGTAACAGATGATAAAGATAACTTGTTCTATCAATCATCTCAGTTTAAAGAAACAATCGCAACAGCTAAACAGAGTGAACATAATTTTAACATAATTTTAGGGCAAATTGATGTTGGAAATGTGAAATTGTTTTCTCTTTTGGATGCGTTTGATTTTTGCAGAAATATTACAGCTGTACAAAGCGCTTTAACTTACTGCTATGAACAAACAACATCAAAGTGCATCTTTGAAAAAGCGACTTTGCAGTCTGTGCTGAATTTTTACAATACAGAAAACTCAAACCACACCCGTATGCAAAAAATTACTTCATATATTGGAGTAAAAGCTGCTGTACGAGGAAATGAAGGTTTGCAGGAGCCTGTAAAGCTTAAAAAAGAAGAACCAGAACAGACAACTAAAGTAGATTCTCTTCCTCTCTCTTCAAAAGGAGAGGAAGATGCATTTACACATAAAGAAAGTAGCGCCCACGATGCTTTTTCAGCTGAAGATTTTCTTCATCGAGAAAATCGCTAGAGTGATGATTGATATTTTCACGAAAACCCAGAATTTTGATAGGATATTATAATGAAAGGTAGATAAGAAAATGTTAAAGCTCTAATTAGTAAGATTGAAAAAAATCTCTTCTAATTGAGGGCAAAGATAATGAAAATGATAGAACAAAACAGCGTTGATATGGCATTTAGTCAAAAAGCAGCACGTGAGATTACAGTCGTGATGCTTTCAGAAAGGGAATGGTATTTCACGTTTATTTCCGATGATCCAATCACCGGAAAACCAAATAAATATACGTTACTTACACAAAGAGGAAAACTAAGAACTTGGGCTGATCCAAAATATCTTTTTAAGTTTCTTCATGAACGAGGGGTCATTTGTGGGAGTTTTAATCTTAATCAGGATAAAGAACATGAAACAATTAAATATTCTTCACACAACAGCTCGTAATAAAATTGCTGCATTTTCTGCAGCTTTAACCGTATTTTTTACGGCACATCCCATATGCGCTCAAGCACAAGTTTTGGGCAAGGCAAAGACAGCTTTAGATGCCCTGAAAACAGATCTTATTGGACACATTATCCCTGTTGCTGCTGCCGTTATACTTTTATGCCTAGCAATTGGTTATGCAGGGCGCTATATCGGAAAAGATACATTCGTACGCTGGGCAATCGGGGTCGTTATCGCTGGTTCAGCAGCTGAGCTTGTCAAAATGCTATTTGGAACAGCGCCATAAATTATATGTAAGTATAATTTTAACAAAATAGATTTTACTTATTAATTTTAGATAAATTAGTAATAATCTCAATGATGTTGAAAATAACGATAAAACTCTTAAGAGAATAGAAAATGAAACAATTAAGTAAATCGAAATCAAAAAATAATCGAATTATTGCATTTTCTGCAGCTTTAACCGTATTTTTTACGGCACATCCCATATGCGCTCAAGCGCAAGTTTTGGGCAAGGCAAAGACAGCTTTAGGTGATCTGAAAACAGATCTTATTGACAATATTATTCCTGTTGCTGCTGCCGTTATCCTCTTATGCTTAGCAATTGGTTATGCAGGACGCTATATTGAAAAAGAAACATTTGTACGCTGGGCAATTGGTGTTGTCATTGCTGGTTCAGCAGCTCAACTTGTTGGAATGCTATTTGGAACAGCTCCATGAATTATACGTAAGGATAATTTTAACAAAATAGATTTTACTTATTAATTTTAGATAAATTAGTAATAATCTCAATGATATTGAAAATAACGATAAAACTCTTAAGAGAATAGAAAATGAAACAATTAAGTAAATCGAAATCAAAAAATAATCGAATTATTGCATTTTCTGCAGTTTTAACCGTATCTTTTATGGCACATCCCATATGCACTCAAGCGCAAGTTTTGAACAAAGCAACGACAGCTTTAGATGCTCTGAAAACAGATCTTATTGACCATATTATCCCTGTTGCCGCTGCTGTTATCCTCTTGTGCTTAGCAATTGGTTATGCAGGACGCTACATCGGAAAGGATACGTTTGTACGCTGGGCAATTGGTGTTGTCATCGCTGGTTCAGCAACTCAACTTGTCTCAATGCTGTTAAAACCGTAATGAATTATATGCAAGTATAATTTTAACAAAATAGGTTTTATTTATCTATTGTAGATACACTGATAATAGTATTATTTAATGTAAAATAATAACACATAGCATTCATAAATGTTTATTGAAAGAATAAAAAATGAGAAAATTAAATAATTTCAAATCACAAAATAACAACAGAATCATAGCAATTTCTGCAGCTATAATAACATTTTTTATGACTCATCCTATATGTGCTCAAGCACAAGTTTTGAGTCCAGCAAACAAGGCTTTAAAAAGTTTACAAGATGATCTTGTTAAATACATTATCCCTGTTGCTGCTGCCGTTATCCTCTTGTGCTTGGCAATTGGTTATGCAGGACGCTACATCGGAAAGGATACGTTTGTACGTTGGGCAATTGGTGTTGTCATTGCTGGTTCAGCAACTGAACTTGTTGGGATGCTGTTTACTAAGTAATAATAAATTTAAATATAATTATTGGTTAAAAAAATGAAGAAATTGAATAATTTAAAGTCAAAAAATAATCGAACCATTCCAGCTTCTGTAGCTATAACCGCGTTTTTTATGACTCATCCTATATATGCTCAAGCGCAAGTTTTGAGTCCAGCAAACAAAGCTTTAACAGCTCTACAAAAAGATCTTATTGACAATATTATTCCTGTTGCTGCTGCTGTTATACTTTTGTGCTTAGCAATTGGTTATGCGGGACGCTACATCGGAAAAGATACATTTGTACGATGGGCAATTGGTGTTGTTATCGCAGGCTCAGCAACTCAACTTGTTGGAATGCTGTTTAAAGCATAATGAATTATATATAAGGATAATTTTAACAAAATAGATTTTATTTATCTGTCGTATATACACTGATGATAGTGTTATTTAATGTAAAATAATAACACATAGCATTCATAAATGCTTTCTGAAAGGATAAAAAATGAGAAAATTAAATAATTTCAAATCACAAAATAACAACAGAATCATAGCAATTTCTGCAGCTATAACAACATTTATTACGGCTCATCCTGTACATTCCCAAGCGCAAGTTTTAAAAGCTAAAGATGCTTTAACAGCTCTACAAACAGATCTTACTACCCATATTATTCCTGTTGCTGCTGCTGTTATACTTTTGTGCTTAGCAATTGGTTATGCAGGACGCTACATCGGAAAAGACACTTTTGTACGCTGGGCAATCGGTGTTGTCATCGCTGGTTCAGCAACTCAACTTGTCTCAATGTTGTTTAAAACATCGTAAAGTTAACGATAAATAAAGTTAATAACAAAACGAGTAGTAGCTGTATACCAGTAGTAATATCGCTCATACTACGAAAAAAGGAATATTATTTAGAGCAATTTTAATTAAAAGGGGATAAAAGATATGAAGCAATTAAACACACTTCAGGTAAAAATATATAAGATTAGTGTTATTGTTATCACTTCAGTTATGTTATTAATAACTCAATCTGCATATGCTCAGACGGAAACAAAGAGTTTAGATGTTTTCATAGGGATGCAATATGGATTAAGTATAATTATTCCTATCGTTGCTGCTATCATTCTTTTATTACTTTTGCTTATTTATATATTTCGCATTATCGCAAGAGCTACATTTATGCGATGGGCATTCAGTGTCATTATTGCTGGTGCAGCTTTTTATATTAGCCACATATTATTTCACCTCCAGTGACGAGAACATTCCATGAAATCGCAAGAAAAAAAAGAATTCCCCCTATTCAAGGGAGCAACACGTGTTCCAACGATATGGGGTGTTCCCATGATGCCATTTATCGTTATGGTTATGGGGGTTGCTGTTATTGCTATGACAGTAAATATCTTTTTGTGGATTATAGCACCTCCATTATGGTTTATTATGGTGCAAATTACTAAAAACGATGATAAGGCGTTTCGTATCTGGTGGTTATGGATCGATACTAAATTTCGCAATCGCAACAAAGGTTTTTGGGGCGCATCAAGTTATAGTCCCTCTGATTATAGTAAAAGGAGATAAACATGACAGCTGTTGAAAGCAGCAAACGCCTTGCATCAGAGACACCTGTAAGCCTGTTTCTGCCTTATTCACATCATATTACAGATACAATTATTTCTACTAAAAATGCGGAATATTTATCAATTTGGAAAATTGATGGGCGTTCGCATCAAAGCGCTTCAGAAGAAGATATTTTTCAATGGATAAAAGAGCTTAACAATACTCTACGGGGTCTTGCATCAGCCAATTTATCATTTTGGACGCATATTGTGCGCCGCCGTGTTTATGAATATCCTGATTCAACATTTGATCAAATGTTTTGCTATCAACTTGATGAAAAATATCGACAAAGCTTTACTGGTTATAATTTGATGGTCAATGATTTATATCTGACTGTCATTTTTCAACCGATAGCGGATAAAATTATGTCGTTCTTTTCTAAACATGAACGTGAAACGCTTGATCAAAAAAAGATGCGACAAGACACATGTATCAAAGAACTCAATGACATCAATCGTACTTTAGGCCAATCTTTAAACCGTTACGGTGCAGAACTTCTTGGTGCTTATGAAAAAAATGGGCATGTTTATTCTTCTGCACTTGAATTCCTTGGAATGCTTGTCAATGGTGAATATCGCCCTATGCCAATTTGCCATGACCGTTTTGCTGACTATATGTCTGTCAATCGACCTTTTTTCTCAAAATGGGGCGCTCTTGGTGAACTGCGAACAACCAGTGGAATGCGTCGATTTGGAATGCTGGAAATTAAAGAATATGATGCAACAACCAAACCAGGACAATTGAATGTTTTGTTGGAAAGTGACTTCGAGTTCGTATTGACGCAGAGCTTTTCAGTTCTCTCCCGACATGCTGCTAAAGATTATTTACAACGGCATCAGCGTAATCTTATTGATGCACGAGATGTGGCAACGAGCCAAATTGAACAAATTGACGAAGCACTAAACCAGCTTATCAGTGGGCATTTTGTCATGGGAGAACATCACTGCACATTAACGATCTATGGTGATACAATTCAACAAGTTCGCGACCATATGGCCAAAGCAAGTGCAGCATTACTAGACGTTGCGGTACTGCCCAAACCTGTAGACTTAGCAATAGAGGCTGGCTATTGGGCACAACTTCCTGGCAATTGGAAATGGAGACCGCGTCCTGCTCCGATTACATCATTGAACTTTTTATCATTTTCATCTTTTCATAACTTTATGTCAGGAAAACCCACTGGCAACCCATGGGGACCAGCCGTCACAATTCTTAAAACAACCAGTAAAACGCCGCTTTATTTCAATTTTCATGCCTCCAAACTTGAAGAGGACTCGACAGATAAACGTTTACTTGGTAATACCGCGCTTATCGGACAATCTGGTTCGGGTAAAACCGTTTTACTCGGCTTTTTGTTAGCACAAGCACAAAAATTTAAGCCGACAACTGTTGTTTTTGATAAAGATCGTGGTATGGAAATTGCCATTCGGGCGATGGGTGGAAAATATTTAACATTCAAGCCAGGCAGAAAAAGTGGTTTCAATCCTTTCCAACTCCCACCCACACAAGAAAATCTTATTTTTTTGAAACAATTTGTTAAAAAATTGGCAGAAGCTGGTGGTGAAGTCACGCACCACGACGACGAAGAAATTAACAAAGCAGTTATGTCTGTTATGAGTGCTAACATTGACCGATCACTCCGTCGTTTGTCCTTTCTAGTACAATTTTTACCAAATCCACGTTTAAGTGATTATAATGCTCACCCATCTGTTCATGCTCGCTTACTAAAATGGTGTGAAGGTGGTGATTATGGGTGGTTGTTTGATAATCCCCATGATGCTCTTGATCTCTCAACACATCAAATTTACGGCTTTGATATCACGGAATTTTTAGATAATTTTGAAACTCGCACTCCAGTGATGATGTATTTGCTTTACCGCACAGAAGGCATGATTAGCGGACAGCGATTTATGTATATCTTTGACGAGTTTTGGAAGCCTTTGCAAGATCCGTACTTTGAAGATTTAGCGAAAAATAAACAAAAGACTATCCGTAAACAAAATGGTATTTTTGTTTATGCAACACAAGAACCTAGCGATGCCTTGGAAAGTAATATTGCCAAAACACTCATTCAACAGTGTGCAACTTACATTTTTCTAGCCAATCCCAAAGCAAATTATGAAGATTATACAAAAGGCTTTAAACTAACAGATGCCGAATTTGAACTCGTTAAAGGACTTGGTGAATTTAGTCGCCAATTCCTCATTAAGCAGGGTGATCAATCTGCGCTTGCAGAACTGAATCTTGGTAAATTCCATCTGACACGCGATGGAAAAACCATCGAACACGACTTTAGTGACGAGCTCTTAGTGTTATCAGGAACGCCTGATAACGCAGAGTTAGCTGAAAGCATTATCGCAGAAGTTGGTGATGATCCGGCAATATGGTTACCAATTTTCTTACAGCACGCAAAAAATGACAGGAGGGAAACATGAAAAAAAAGGTCATTTCAATAGTAGTTGTAATAACTTTAGGGATTTCAAACCCAGCGATGGCTTGGGTTTGGGGCGCTGGGGCGGCGGATTTATCGGCATCCGTTCCAACGAAGTGGCCCAATTTTTTTGGAAGTTCATCTTCAAATACATCAAAGTCTAAAAAAACTCCACAGCAAAAGAAAGCGCCACCTGATGCCCAACTTCTCGATATGCTAAAAAAACACCTTGAGGAAGTAAAAAAGATACACGAATCTATAACGGGAAGCCAAAAATTCGATACTAAAAAACTTAAAAATGTACAAACAGATCACAGTAGCTTTTTTCTCAAAAATCCAGAGAATCTCTACAATAGAAATAAAACTTCTGCTCTATCTACATCATTTGAAAATATTTTAAAAGAAGAAGAAATTCCTGTCACTATCCATGAATCTAGCAGTTTTATCAACAAGCGCATCCAATATGCAGCCATCACTGATAAAGCCGTAAGTTTAAAAACTTTTCAAGAAGCAAACAATCGTTTTCAGCAAATTGAAGAACTATTAAACGAAATCACGACAACAAAAGATCTAAAAAGTATTGCCGAGTTACAAGCACATATAATTGGAATGCTTGCTATGCTACAAAATGAAACAGCAAAACTACAAATGGTTACACATTTACGCAACGCTGAACATACACTTATCAAACAACAGAAAGATAAGCATAACATAAAAATTTTGAATAGTAAAAACACGAAAATGCCTACCATAAGATTTATTAGGTAAAGCTTTTATAATAACATTTTGTATATTATTTTCCTGTATGCTCGTAAAAAGAAAAAGTTAATGCGTAATACTCAATTCTCTCTCATAGATCGAAAAGGTCTACGAAGTTTCATTTTATCCTTAAAAAATTCAACGAAAAATGCTTAAAAATCATATAAAAAGTTGAAAATTCGTTAAAGAGGAATGCCATGAACTTCACTATGTTCACGCAACTTTTCGATAAAATTAACC
>NZ_JBHIRH010000001.1:211831-280049 GCF_042196945.1 Bartonella sp. AA81SXKL
TAAAAAATATTCGCACTGAAATTGAGCTATTTTCATAAATTAAAAAATGAAATTAAGAAAAGATAAATTATCGTAAACTATACACTTTACTTTAGTGTCAAAATTATAATAATGACAACAAATATCAGAATGTATATAACAGTAAAAAGAGTCATATTAAAATGAAAAATATCATTCTTGTAATTTTGATTGCAAACCTTTTATCGGCTTGTGCATTAGCACCAAAGCTAAAACAGCCCAATGATAGGAACCGCGTGCCTATTAATAAAACAATCCCTGCCGAAATCAAGCGAGGAGACAGATGAAAACAAAACAAGCAAAACCAGTGAAAGCCGAACAACTTAGAAGTTATTATGAAGAAAGCCGTGGCTTAGAACGTGATCTTATCAATGAATTTATAAGGTCGCGCAGAACGGCATGGCGTGTTGCGAGTACTGTGGGTCTTTTTGGCTTATTCGGTATGATATGTGGAGTTGTTGGATTTTCTCAACCAGCTCCAACTCCCTTAGTATTGCGCGTTGATAATACGACGGGTGCAGTTGATGTTATCTCAATCATGCGTGAACACGAAGAAAGCTATGGTGAAGTTGTAGATAGATATTGGCTAAATCAATATGTGCTTAACCGCGAAACTTACGACTACGATACTATTCAACTGAACTATGACACAACAGCACTTTTAAGTGCGGCATCTGTTCAACAAGAATATTATAAAATCTATGATGGAGAAAATGCACGGGACAAAGTGCTTTCCAACAAAGCACGTATCACAGTTAAAGTACGATCAATCCAGCCTAATGGACTCGGTCAAGCAACTGTACGTTTTACGACTCAGCAACTTGACAGCAACGGTGCTGCTACTGGACCAAAACAGCACCAAATTGCAACAATTGGTTACACCTATGTTGGTGCACCCATGAAATCATCTGATCGATTGCTTAACCCCCTTGGTTTTCAAGTAACAAGTTACCGTTCTGACCCAGAAATACTGTTGAATGATTAAGGAATTGATTGTTATGAAAAAACTTGCGTTCGTTGTTCTATTGTCTTCGTTTTCTTCTCTTTATACGGTACCTGTGCAGGCGCTCAAAAGTCCATCAAATTCACAATATGATCACCGCATTCGCTATATAACATATAACGAAGCCGATGTGGTTCAAATCGAAACAGTTCTTGGTGTGGCAACACATATTATTCTTGAAGAAGGTGAACAGTACATAACTCATGCCTTTGGCGATTCTGAAGCCTATGCCTTTGCTCATAAAGGGCGGCATATTTTTATTAAACCAAAAGCAGAACTTGCCAATACCAATCTCATCGTTGTAACCGACAAACGGAGTTATAAATTCCGACTACAATTTCGGAATGACCGTGCGGGATCAACATATGAATTGGCTTTCCATTATCCCGATTCAAACGATGAAAAGTCAGAAGAAAACAATCGACGCCTTGCGATTGAACGTGGTTTTCACCAAAGCGTCAACGGCTATAATCTCAGTTATACCATGAGCGGTCACCAAGATATTGCTCCGATAAATGCTTGGGACAATGGGCGTATTACTTACTTCAAATTTCCCGCTAACATGGATATGCCATCGATTTATGTCGTAGATGCTGAAGGCAATGAAAGCTTAATACCACGCACCGTTATCGGCAGTTCTAATGATATTATCGCCGTTCATAAGGTCAATCCTAAATGGCTCATACGGCTTGGTAAACGCGCTCTAGCTGTTTTTAATGAAGCCTATGACCCCAATGGCGTACCAAACACAACAGGGACAGTATCTTCGGTGGTTTATCGTATCAATAAAGGAGGAAAATGATGTTTGACAATAAGGAAGGAGAGGGAAAAGGTACAAAACTGGACAACGTCGAGCAAAAACATATTGAAGGTGCCTATGGAGGATCCGAACTAGGTTCTGAACGTCGTCCGACAATTCCAGGTACCCGTGCATTGTTAATGGTAGGACTTATTGTCATAGTAGCGATACCGATTGCCTTGACTTGGAAAGCTTTTAAAATGCGTAATACCGTGGAGGTTGAGGAAGAAAAACCACAACAAATAGTACAGCAAATTATACCAAACTATGTCCCTCGGATTATAGAAGAGCCAAAGATTGTAGAAGAAGCAGAAAAATCAACACAAATAGAAGATTCAAACTTGGATATTCCACCGGCCTTGAGTAAACTTCTTCAAACAGCCATTCCTCCACATATGCTCCAAGATTCTGAAGAATTAGCACGCAAGCGTATGCTCAGTTCTAGCCTTAACAACGGTGGTAGCGAAGGATCTACAGATACAAATAATAAAGCATCGAATAATGAT
This sequence comes from Bartonella sp. AA81SXKL, assembly GCF_042196945.1. Lineage (NCBI taxonomy): Bacteria > Pseudomonadati > Pseudomonadota > Alphaproteobacteria > Hyphomicrobiales > Bartonellaceae > Bartonella > Bartonella sp. AA81SXKL. Next base: position 214,158 of record NZ_JBHIRH010000001.1, read on the forward strand.
AGAGGTAATGGCGTATTATTTGATAACCTTCAGCCCGTGCGTTTAGGTCAATCACATGCGATGCAACTTCGTAACCGTGACTTTTTGATTACACAAGGAACGCAAATAGATTGTACGTTAGAAACAAAAATCATTACATCACAACCCGGAATGACGACGTGTCATTTAACACGCGATATTTATTCCACGAGTGGACGTGTTGTTTTGCTTGACCGTGGTTCTAAAGTCGTTGGTTTTTACCAAAGTGGCATACAACAAGGACAAACGCGCGTGTTTGTGCAATGGTTACGCATTGAAACGCCTTCTGGTGTTGTTGTCAATCTTGACTCACCAGGCACAGGTCCTCTGGGTGAAGCGGGTATTGGTGGCTGGGTTGACAGACATTTTTGGGAACGATTTGGTAGTGCAATTATGGTAAGCATTATCGGTGATTTAGGAGAATGGGTAAGAGGAAAAGTTGGTAAAAGCAGCAAAGAAAATAAAGATAACTCACAAAATAAAGGAGCTCAGAATGCTGAATCTATAGCAATCGATGTTCTTCAGAATTCCATCAATATCACACCAACACTTTACAAAAACCAAGGCGAACGAGTAAATATTTTTGTTGCTCGTGATCTGGATTTCAGCGATGTCTACAGTCTCGTCACACGTTAACCCGATACAAAAAGATCAAGCAGTTTTTCAGCTTCTGCAACCGCTTGATTGTTTTTTAGAAGATCCCACGATCACTGAATTATCGATTTGCCGCCCCTGTGAAGTATGGACGAAAAGCTTTAAGGGTTGGCAAGTACATAGCGTACCAGAGTTAACAACCACTTTTTTGCAAACGCTTATTACAGCTATTATCGTTTATAACGGTATGGCTCCCAGAAGTATTAATTATGTGCTCTTGCCTGGTGGGCAACGTGGTACAATTATACAAACACCAGCTGTTGTTGATGGTGCTCTTTCCTTTGTAATTCGTAAACATTCTCTCATAGTTAAGACGTTAGAAGAACTCAAAGAAGAAGGGGCTTTTGACGATTTTTCTGATGTAAGTTTTAATAAGCCTTCAGCAAAAGAAGCCAATAACTTGTTATCGAGGCAGGACTTCACACGGTTGGAACCATTTGAAGTTCAACTCTTACAAAGTAAACGTGAGGGAAAAATTCTTGAATTTTTGGAAAAATGCGTCCTTCACAAACGCAACATTATTATCGCAGGCAAAACAGGATCTGGTAAAACAACATTTGCTCGCTCTTTAATTGAAAAGGTCCCTGTAGAGGAGCGTATTATCACAATTGAAGATGTTCATGAGCTTTTTCTACCCAATCATCCCAATCATGTACATATGATTTATGGTAACAATGTAGGTCGTGTTTCAGCTGAAGAATGCCTAGATGCGTGTATGCGTCAGTCGCCTGACAGAATTTTTCTCGCTGAATTGCGAGGCAATGAAGCATGGGAATATCTCAATTCGCTCAACACTGGTCATCCCGGATCGATTACAACAACGCATGCCAACAGCGCTTTGCAGACATTTGAGCGATGTGCCACCTTGATTAAAAGATCAGAAATTGGCCGGCAACTCGAGTTAGAAATGATAAAAATCGTTCTCTATACAACAGTTGACGTAGTGTTGTTCTTTAAAGATAGAAAACTCTCTGAAGTCTTTTACGACCCGATTTTTGCTAAATCAAAAATCGCTTAAGGGGAGCTTCCTCTCTCGGTAATATGAAGCAAACAAAAATAGCCGTAACTAATTGTTACGGCTATTTATTTAACTTTTCCTATTCTCTTTGCTTCTCCAATGGATTTTCTACACTCTTCATGAAGAAAAAAAGAAAAAAGTTAATAGACAACAACTCTACGAGAAAACCAAATTATACATAAGGCTCTCTCTATTCTCTTGCCTTTGATCATTCTTTCCATTTACCTTTTGAAAAAGTATCTTTGATGCAAAAAAGAAAAAATAGCTGCAAAATAAATATTTAAACAAAAGAAAAGAATAAATTTTGATTCGCCTATCAATGAAAGCTTCGTAAAATAGATACTTTCGATCATCACAAACAATTATCGTCATCAAGACCAAAACTTATCGTTTAAAAATTCTAAGTGCTATCTTCAAGTGATTAATAAATGTGTTTTTTAACCAAACAATCTCCAAATACGGAAAACCTCATACGAAATAAATTATCATTTCAATTTAGCATCCATAAACCACATTCTATTTGGTAATAAAAAGTATAGTGGCATATCAACGTCTTCTTCGGACGAAGAAAGATTCTTAACCTCCAGTTGTTCGTAAACAACCAAATTTCTCTTAAGCAAGCTTTGCTAACCATATCACGTGGCTTATGTCCCTCTCCTAAAGACGATATCCATAGATTACATAAGGTAAGCTCTACTCTGAATATTCCTGCTCTCTTCTCTGCACCTCAAAAAGAAAAAATTCCTAAAAGCACAGATCTACAATCACTCTTCTTAAGATGCATCACATTGTCTTATAAAGAGTGTTCATTATTTTGCGTGTTGGATAAAAGATCTTAATACCGTAGGATTCTCTCATTTCAAAGCTGTTTATTAACCAAAACCATGTCTCTTGCACATTATAAGTAAATAAAGCCGTATAGAATGAAACTGTACAAAAAGCACTAAAAATGCCTTTTATAAACCATCCAAAATGCCCAAAATTGTCACAATATTGGGAGTTTGCAAAGTGTCTAATGGCGTCCAACTTGCTCTTTTATGAAGTGTAAAAATGGAGATGCTCTATAAATTTTATATTATTCATCGGGGCTTTACCATTATACCATCCACGAGCTCTGTAGTGAAATAAGCTTAGGCACCTTAAAGAAAGGTTTCTTAAAAACAAGCGTGTAAATTGACAAGCAAAGTGTATTTGGTTCGGGGCGTTCTGTTTTACATAAGGGTTTTGATCTTATTAAAGAACGAGAGAAACAAAAGCGTGAAGCAATGCGTAATCTCTATTATTTAAAAGACATTACTCTAGATGCTTTTAAAAGTCGTAAAGCAGAATTTAAAAATGATGCTAAAAATGGAAACTTGTTTGCACCTTTACAGCTTCATATTCTCCTCAAATTAGGAGGCTGTATAGCGACTTTCAAAGATTACGCCAACAGAGATACATAATACTCTTAACTCCCATCTGATAAGTGAAAGCTGCAACAGCAAAAGCTCTTTTAGAAAAACAACGCCATAAAGTCATTAATAAACCGGCAATGAATTGGAGAAATGTTCCAGATTTTTATCAAACACTCTGCAAAGCAACAATAATGATACAACTGGCTTTGCATCTGCTTATTCTTACAGGTGTTCGTACCCATCTCTTGCATCAATTCGTGAAGATCAGATTGAAGAGGATATATGAACAATTCTTGGCTCGAGAATACGAACGGTCTGCGTGATACTACAGGAGATTTCGCATGCCATTATGATCACAAATATTAAAAATTTTAAAATAAGCACGCTTGTTTTTTCGCAATGATTTCTGTTTTCTGTAACCGGTCGTAGTCCTTATTAATGTGAATTTCCTATCACAATATATAAGAGAGATTAGACTAAAAACCTGTCCACGTAGATTTCGCTCTCATTTACGTAATTGGCTAACAGACTCCACCTATCACACCTCAAAGGACGAAGCCTCTTAACACGCAAACTAATCTGCAAACAATCCGCCCCCTCGCCTAGCAGATTTCACCTTCTAACCACTCTAATTACCACATCCTAAATACGATAGTGTTTTATGGCACAACAGAATAAATACCAAAACAATGACTGATTATACCGTTAATACTTGGACACCTCTTTTTCATGTTAAGAAATATCTTTTATGCTGAAAAATAAAAAACACTTTTACTGCTTAAACAACTTTCTTAGGCATACATACAAGAACAATGAAATACCCTAACATAATAAATAAGATCTAAACCTAGAAATCTCTATTTTTTTATAGATAAAAACATATAAAATCAAAACCTCCGAAACTCGTCAAAATACAACATATTTTCTTTGATTATTGAATTTATTCAACTCAAACGAACCTACAAACACCGCTTATTCCACATTCGCAACATGTGTTCTTAGAATTCTTACTATCGTTTTCTAAATTTTTAGAGAAACCTATAAATTTGCTATTTTTCAAACGTCTTATCTGCTCTTTAATGAATTTAAATCTATGACGTTACAATATTTTTTAATTACTACCCCCTTAACTATATAATCTATCTCTACAATAGATAGGGATTTTACGTTCTCCATTTTTTAAGAACTATAAATTTTGTTTTTTAATACGATTAACAATCCAATCTTTAAAATAAAAAATATGACCTTTAAATATATAAATGATGTTATCAAAAATTCCTAATCCTGAATATTCGCAATGTTTTCGATATTATAATAAACGTATCGTAAAATGACAAACTGTCATAATGATCACTTCTTTGTATTTCATATGAATAATTTACATGCGTTATAATATTTGTATCAGCATTTATTTTTGTGCTATATTTATACAGAGTAATCATTTTTTATAAAAAATGATTACTTAAATCTGCATCAAAGTATAAATTATGATGCGAATTTAATAAAAATAAAAACACATGGCATATTGATTTTATTGTTTTTACATAGAACGCTATTTAAAGTATAGTTTACTCGAAAGACTAATGCCTTTTTAAAGGCAATAATAACTATACTAACCGCCTTATAGAAGCCAATAAATTTTTAGAGATTAAGCCTCAAAGAGGCACAAAAAACACGCACAATTTTCTATTTTTCTTTTTACTGTTCATTAATCGGTTAATTTTCAAAGATAATATTCAACTATGAGTTTTCTGCTCAGCCATTGCAAGAATTGCTTAAATTTTTAGGGATTACTTCACTTTTAGAATGATGATAGCTACTGCGCCCCCATAAGCAGCCGATCTTCTTTTAGAGATTTAATTGCTAAAAGGAGATACAATTTCCCACCTTGCGCTTTATTTTGATCAATCAGTAAATTTTCAAAGGCGGCGTTCAACCATGAGTTTTTTAATTTCAGCAATCGCTTTCGCTGGATTTAATCCCTTTGGACAAGTTTGCGCACAATTCATAATCGTATGGCAACGATAAAGGCGGAAAGGATCTTCTAAATTATCAAGACGTTCACCACACATCTCATCACGTGAATCCGCAATCCAGCGATAAGCTTGAAGCAAAACAGCGGGCCCCAAATAACGATCACCGTTCCACCAATAACTTGGACATGAAGTCTGACAACACGCACACAAAATACATTCATAAAGGCCATCGATTTTTTGGCGATCGGAGTGACTTTGTAACCATTCTTTTGCAGGTTCAGGAGAAACTGTTTGCAACCAAGGCTCAATGACTCGGTGTTGTGCATAAAAACGCTTTAAATCAGGAACCAAATCTTTAACAACCGGCATGGAAGGCAACGGATAGACCTTAATGGGATGTTTTACATCATCCATCCCTTTGGTACAAGCTAATGTATTGGTTCCATCAATATTCATCGCACATGAACCACAGATGCCTTCACGGCATGATCGACGAAGTGTCAAAGTTGGATCAATATGGTTTTTAATAAACAAAAGCCCATCAAGAATCATAGGACCACAAGCAGAACGATCCACATAATAAGTATCTAAATGAGGATTTTCCTCATCATCAGGCGACCAACGATACACGTGAAATTCCGTCAGCTTTGTAGCACCTTCAGGTTTAGGCCAAACCTTTCCCGGTTTTACTTGAGAATTTTTGGGAAGCTTAATTTGTACCATATTTCATTCTCCCCTTAATAAACCCGTTTTTTAGGTGCAATGCGCTTTAAATCGATCCCACCATCAGCTTCAGATGTTAACGGGTCCACATGGACAGGTCGATATGATAATGTCACCTTACCCTCTTTTGACAAATGTGAAATCGTATGTTTACGCCAGTTTTTATCATCACGCTCTGGATAATCTTCACGAGCGTGAGCGCCACGGCTTTCTGAACGTGCTTCGGCAGAATGAACAGTCATGATTGCATTCGCCATGAGATTTTCAAGCTCTAATGTTTCAACCAAATCAGAATTCCATATCAGAGAACGATCTGTGACTTTGAGATCCGACAATTCCCCCCAGATTTTATTCATCCGTTGACATCCCTGTTTCAAAGAATCTTCTGTACGGAAGACTGCTGCGTCTTCTTGCATCGTGCGTTGCATTTTTTCACGCAATACAGCTGTTGGTATTGCCCCTTGTGCAAAACGTAAACGATCAAAACGCGCTATAATTTCGTCAACAGCTTCTTCATTGATGGGTGGAATTTCTGCATTCCGATCAATAACTTCACCCGCGCGAATGGCAGCAGCACGACCAAACACCACAAGATCAATTAATGAATTTGACCCCAAGCGGTTAGCTCCATGAACAGAAGCACATCCTGCTTCTCCTACCGCCATCAGCCCTGGTTGAATACGATCAGGCGAATCAGCCGTTGGATTGAGAACTTCCCCGTAGTAATTGGTAGGAATCCCACCCATATTATAATGAACCGTTGGCAAGATGGGGATAGGCTCTTTTGTTACATCCACCCCTGCAAATATCCGTGCTGATTCTGAAATCCCTGGTAAACGCTCATGCAAGATTGCAGGATCAATATGATTGAGAACCAAATGAATATGATCCTTCTTAGGTCCAACGCCACGCCCTTCACGAATTTCAAGTGTGATACAACGCGAAACCAAGTCACGTGAAGCCAAATCCTTAAAGGAAGGTGCATAACGCTCCATAAAGCGTTCACCTTCAGAATTGATTAAATAGCCTCCTTCACCACGAGCTCCTTCTGTAATTAAGCAGCCAGAACCGTAAATCCCTGTCGGATGGAATTGCACAAACTCCATATCCTGAAGTGGCAATCCAGCACGTGCGATCATTCCACCACCATCACCCGTACAGGTATGCGCCGATGTCGCAGAAAAATAAGCGCGTCCATAACCACCGGTTGCAAGAACAACCATTTTGGCAGAAAAACGATGTATTGTACCATCATCGAGATTCCATGCCACAACCCCCGTACAAACCCCATCCGTCATGATGAGATCGAGTGCAAAATATTCAATAAAAAATTGCGCATTATGCTTTAAGCTTTGTCCATAAAGCGTATGCAAAATGGCATGGCCTGTACGGTCAGCTGCTGCGCAAGTACGCTGAACAGGCGGACCTTCACCAAATTGTGTCGTATGTCCACCAAAAGGACGCTGATAAATTTTGCCTTCTTGCGTTCGCGAAAAAGGAACGCCATAATGTTCTAATTCATACACAGCAGCAGGAGCATTACGCACCAAATATTCCATTGCATCGGTATCGCCCAACCAATCAGAACCTTTCACGGTATCATATAAATGCCACTGCCAATTGTCAGGTCCCATATTTGAAAGCGATGCAGCAATTCCCCCTTGTGCTGCAACCGTATGTGAGCGCGTTGGAAAAACCTTCGTAATACAAGCTGTCTTTAATCCTTGTTCTGCCATACCCAGTGTCGCACGTAATCCTGCACCACCTGCCCCAACAACAACAACATCAAATTTATGATCTACAGTGCGATAAGGGGCGTTACCTGCTTTAGCACCCAGAGATGATCCTGTACCCGCCATACTTGTTTAACCCCCTAATGCAATTTTCAAAAGAGAAAAAATAATGATACCACCTATGAGAAAACAAAATAAAATATTTAACGTCAAAAAGAATATCCGAAAACCTTCACGTGGAATATAATCTTCAATCACTACCTGCATACCAAGTTTCATATGATAAAGGACCGAAAAAGTCATCAATCCCATCAAAATAGCAACAATAGGATGTGCAAGTCTTGCACGCACAATACTATAATCCTTTCCCACAAGCGAAAGAATAAGAACAATAAAAAATATCAAAAGTGGTAGATTGATAAACCCCGTCAAACGTTCTAGCCAAAAATGCTCTGTTCCTTCATGAGCACTGCCACGCCCCCGTACTTTTCCAAGTTCCGTTCGAAAATCTTTTTTCATGTCTCTTTTCACCCCCAGCTAAACAACGGTATATCCAATAATCCAAATCGCAAAAGTAACAATAAGAGAAATAAACACTGTCGCCCAAGCAGTGACTGTTGCCTTTTCTTTTGCCAAAAGGCAAGGCTTCAGATCCCAAACAATGTGGCGAACACCACCAACCATGTGATGAACCCCTGCCAAAGTATAAAGAAACAAAATACACAATCCAAACCAAGAACTATAAATTTCGTAAACTGTTCTAAATGTCTCCTCGCCACACGCAATAGCAATTAACCAAACAGCAAGAAAAACCGTTCCAACATAAAGTGCCATACCCGTAATGCGGTGTGCAATGGACATGGCCATAGTAATTGTCCAACGATAAATACTTATATGAGGGGAACGAGGGCGCTCTTTTATCCTAGTTGTCTCTATCATAAAATATCCTGACCTGGTTTATCATAAAATATCCTGACCTGGTTTTTGCAACCGCAATGAACGAGAAAGTTCGCGCAAAACGACTAAACATACTCTCTCGTTTTTACTTGTTTGGCATCTCAAGATACCGATATTACAGGTCGGTTGTCTCAAATAACGGATTAAAGGTCACGCATAAAAAAACCGATTACTCCCCGGATATGATCCGCAAAACTCGCCTTAATCTAATACACTTTTATCTTCACGTCAAAGGTCTAAAATCTTTTCCAAATATAAACAGACATTTTTTCAGATTAAACTTATCCTTTTGAGTATCCACGATATATGCAATGGTCTCTTAAATTGCACCCATGATTAAGAATAAAAAGAGGAAAAATTGATAGATTAAACATTTTTATGTCCCCTCCAAGCCTTTTAAAAGGCAAAACGAATCAAGAAAGACACAAATAAGCGGCATAAAAGCCGCTTTTGCATAAAGTTTAGCCGATATAATCTTTACTCAGAAACTTGCTTTTCAACATCTGTGCTGACAGATGCTGCTTCTACTTTCTCAACAACCTTTTCAGCTTTTTTCCGATAATCTCTCTTTTCAGCGATACGTGCAGCTTTACCTCTCAAGCCACGTAGATAATAGAGTTTTGCACGGCGCACTTTACCACGGCGCACCAGCTCAACACCTTCAATCAAAGGAGAATAAACAGGAAATACCCTCTCCACCCCTTCGCCATAAGAAATCTTGCGTACTGTAAAGGTCTCATTCAACCCACCGCCTGAACGCGCAATACAGACACCTTCATAAGCCTGAACACGCGTCCGTGTACCTTCTGTCACACGCACCATAACACGGACTGTATCTCCTGGCTGAAATGCTGGAAATTGGCGCTTTTCTTCAATTTTTGCACATTGTTCAGCTTCAAGCTGTGCGATAATATTCATTTCTTTTATCCTTCATGTTCTTTATCGAACAGTCAGAGCGCTCAACTCTTACCAAAAAAGCCTTTATTAAGAATAAGGAGCTCTTTAGGCTATGTCTTACACAGGAGCGAATACACCATTCCTTCATTTTAATTTTGGAACTACAGAAAACCTTTTATAAAAAACTCTCTAAAAAGAGAGCCATGCAATACACCACCTTATCATATGAATCAAGTTTTCTGATGATTTTTATTATAACGCGCATAAAGATCAGGGCGACGTTGACGTGTTAACAATTCGGCTTGGCTTTGACGCCAATCTGCGATCGCTTTGTGATGACCTGAGAGCAATACAGGCGGAATACCCCGCCCTTCGAAAAGAGAAGGGCGGGTATACTGCGGATGTTCCAGCAAGTCATTTTCAAAACTTTCACACCTTGCAGAAGCTGCATTCCCCATCACTCCAGGCAGAAGACGTATAATAGCATCTAAGATAACCAATGCGGCTGTTTCACCCCCTGAAAGAATATAATCACCAATAGAGACTTCTTCTAGTTCTCGTGCCTCTATGACTCGCTCATCAACCCCTTCAAAACGTCCACAAACTAACGTTACACCCGTATCACGAGCCAAGCTATGCGCGTAAGCTTGGTCAAAAGGACGCCCACGTGGACTCATCAACAATCTTGGCGAATCCTGTGGACAGCAATCAAGAGCAGCCGCCAATACATCCGCCCGCATTACCATACCAGCTCCCCCACCAGCAGGTTTATCATCAACGCTATGGTGTTTGTCTAAAGCAAAATCCCTAATCTGTACCGTCTCCAGTGACCAAATTCCACGCTCTAAAGCTTGCCCTGCTAAAGAATACCCTAAAAAACCAGGAAACATTTCAGGATAAAGGGTTAAAACGCGCGCCTGAAATTTCATTTTATTTCTTATCCTTATTTTCTTAAACAGACTCTTAATAGCAAAAATAGCACAAACAAGACTTTTAACGCTATAGCGTTAATCTGAGTCTTCTTGATCTGCGCCATATTTAATACGATCCTTCTAAATACTTGCACTAAAAAAGACTCTAAAAATTCAGGACTATTTCGAGATAAAGTGCTTACAATATCTGCTCAAAAGAGCATTTTTAATATTTTCACACATTCCACTTTTTATTGACGAAATTCATCTGTTGTTTTTTACCTTCATCTTTATTTTTAGATTCAAGCTATTTCCTTTTTATCATTGTCTCCCCCATCAATTAAACCAGCGGCCATGGGATCAACAACAAGAAAACCAGAATCCATACAAATTTCTGGTACCGCCGCCTTACTAAAGGGAATAAGAACTCTTTTACCTGTATTCAAACGTATTTCAAGCAAATCACCAGCCCCGAAATTAAAAAAACCACACACTTCACCTAAGATTTTCCCCCCACAATCTTGGACACACAAGCCTATTAAATCGACTTGATAAAACTCATCCTCCATCAAATCATCAATTAATTGATCACGCGTCACATAAAGGCGAATCCCTTTTAAAGACTCAGCCGCATTACGATTTTCTACCCCTTTAAAACGTACAATCGCCTTATTTTTTTGTATGCGAAGAGTTACAATTTCATAAGAACGCCCCATATCATCATAAAGAGTGCTGTAAAACTTGAAACGCTGTGGCTCAGCACTTAGAATTTTAACAAAAACATCTCCTTTTATACCATGAGGCATACCAATAATGGCAAGATAGACTTTATTTTTAAGCTTTTCTTTATTATACTTCATGCAAAAATATTATCTCTCAAAAATGAACCCTTCAATCTTATAGTTTTCTATTCAATCTTGTTGCCATATGAGACAATCTTCTAAAAGACCTTTCTTGGTAACAAAAAACAAATTAATAAAGGAGAAAGTCTTATGGCAAATATTATGCTATTTTACAAAGATATCACACCAATCAACAAAATTTCCCATAAAAATCTAAAATTTGCTCCTCCAACTGATATGTCTTTTGCCAAGGATACTCATTGGGTTCCTTTAGCAAGTACTGAATATTTTCAAGCAGCGCTAGACTATCCTATTTTATTTATGTGCGCCGAAGATGAACAAAAAAAACGGCACTACACATCCGCAGCTCTTGTCGGTCTTTCTAATGACGAAAATGACTATATCGCTTCTGATAAAAGTTGGAAAAACAATACTTATGTTCCAGCTTTTGTCCGTCGCTATCCTTTTGTTTTGGCACAAATTAGCAATGAAAAAGAACTTTCTGTCTGCTTTGATCAACAGTCCGGTATGTTTAATGAAGTTGCAGGAACAGAACTTTTTAATTCCGATGGCTCTATTTCTCCTTTTATGGAAGAACGTATTCGCTTTCTTGAAAGTTTTAAAATCGCTATGGAGAAAACCTCTGAGTTTATTGATGTTCTTGTAGAAATGGATCTTCTAAGCCAAAAATCCATCAATGTGAAAAACGATAAAGGTCTCTCAGCGCAATTGGAACATTTTTGGGTTGTTGATGAAGAAAAATTGAATAAATTATCAGCAAGCCAACTTGCCAAACTTCATAAAAATGGCTTTTTAGGATTAATTTTTGCGCATTTGATGTCAACACACAATCTTGTGAAAATACTCTCTCTCAAAGGTGAAAAGCAACTTATCAATCGTGAAGAGCAACCCCAAAACAAGAATGGTCATTCTAACGATGAAAAATCTAAAAAGAAAGAAACTCTCAACTAGATAATGCCTATCAAAAACGACAAGAGAAAAGATGAAAATATTCCTCTCATTCCAGCAGACCATGCACTTTTAAACGCAAGGAAAAATTGGTTAGAGTGTCTTACCCAAACACGTCGTATGTCAGCACAAACAGTGCAAGCCTATGAACGTGATACGCGGCAATTTTTGTCTTTTCTCTGTCAACACTTAAATCATACACCAACCCTTACAGATCTTGCTCATTTACGCATCAGTGACTTGCGTGCTTATCTTGCTTATCGGCGTACAAACAATGTAAGTGCTCGTTCTTTAAGCCGCGGAGTAGCAGGCATCCGTTCTTTTTTCAAGTACCTATCACGTGAAGGAATCGTCAATGTTCCGGCGGCTCAGCTTATCCGAAGCCCCAAACACCCAAGATCGCTCCCAAAACCTTTAGCGATCAAATCAGCACTTCACATAGTCAAACAAGAAAACCAGCTAGAAAATGAACCTTGGATTAGCGCTCGTAATGCGGCTGTCCTCATGCTTCTCTATGGCTGTGGAATGCGAATATCAGAAGCCTTAAGCCTCACACCAGAACAATTTTCTGATCCTAAAAAAACAAGTTTATTTATAACAGGAAAAGGCGGCAAAACACGCCTTGTTCCTCTCATCAAAATTGTTTACGAAGCTGTACAAAATTATCTCAAATGTTGCCCATATCCTTTAGTGGATAACCAACCCATATTTCGCGGGGCACGAGGCGGTCCCCTACAGCCCGCCATTATTCAGAAAACTGTACGCAACTTACGAGCAAGCCTTGGTTTACCAGAAACTGTAACGCCTCATACACTGCGCCATTCTTTTGCCACCCATCTTTTATCACGGGGGGGAGATTTGCGCACGATTCAAGAACTTCTTGGGCACGCTAGTCTTTCCACCACACAAATCTATACCCACGTCGATACAGACCATTTGTTAAAAATCTATCAAAAGGCCCATCCCCGTTCCTAAAAACGTCTCATCAAAAAATTAGAGTGTTTCAACCTCAAGTGCCAAAGCATGAACACAAGTAGCTAACTCTTCTTGTAAAACTTTATAAATCGCTCGATGTATTTCTACGCGTGTCATATTAGAAAAAGAAGAAGATAAAATTTTCACTCGAAAATGTGTTTCTCCTTTACCATCAAAAGCATGTTCATTATGAGGATGTCCCTCATGAAGATGACTTTCGTTAATCACTTCAAGCTTTTGCGGATGAAAAGCATCCTGAAGCTTTCTCTGAATTATTGTTTCTATAAACATTTTTCATTCCTCAAACAAAATGAACGTGCAAAAATAACCTTTTTCATAATAGAATAAGTGTGAAAACAAATTTTTCAAAAGTCAATTCTTGTAAAATTAATCAATTTTGCATAAACCAATAATATGACAATAACATCTAAATTATTCGATTCAATTCGCATAAGCTCAAATAAAAAACAAAAAGCTGAGCCAGAAGCACAACAGTGTCAGTGGGAAGGTTGTGAAAAAACAGGGTCCCATAAAGCACCAGCAGGTCGAAATCACGAAGGACAATATTTATATTTTTGTATTGAACACGTACGCGCCTATAATAAAAATTTTAATTACTTCTCTGGTCTTAGCAATAAAGATATCGCAAAATTTCAAAAGGATGCTCTCACAGGACATCGTCCGACATGGCCTACAGATCTGAGCAATGGTACATCGAAAAAAACAGCCGCGAATTATGCAAAGATTCGCTCTGGCACAGCTGCCTATCAAAATCGCATGCGCGATCCCTTCACGCTTTTTACTGGGCAGCATTCAAGCAATAAGTTCTCACGAAAATTAAAGCCCTTAGAAGCAAAAGCTTTTGATACACTGGGACTACAGGCAAACGCTTCAGCAGAAGACATCAAAATGAAATATAAAGAGTTGGTAAAAAAGCACCATCCTGATTCCAATGGTGGTAATCGTGCTTCAGAAGAGCGCTTTCGTGATGTTTTACATGCTTACAATTTGCTAAAAAAGTCTGGTTTGTGCTGAAAACATGCGCTTATATGAGTCTATTTTCATTTAGACCATCATTATTTGCGCAAAATGTTACTTTTTTTGCAAAACATTATAGAATACGTAAAAAAATCTTTCTTCAATATCTAAGGCTCTCATTATAGAGCATTGCATAAATACTTTAACTCTTGTATCGTTTCTAATGAATAAATAGCGTCCTCTCCCTTCCAGAAACATAATGACAAATCTTACCGTTGAAAATTTGCCCGATATTACACTTTGTGCTTGCGATCTATTTCATATTGAAACAGATCTGAAAGTCCCTGCTTTTAGCACAAAAAGTCCCCATGTTCCTGATATCGATCCTGATTATCTTTTTGATCAGCAAACAACTTTAGCGATTCTCGCAGGTTTTACCTTTAACCGCCGTGTAATGGTTTCTGGCTATCACGGTACAGGGAAATCAACGCATATTGAACAAGTTGCTGCACGTCTTAACTGGCCTTGTCTTCGAATTAATCTCGATAGTCATGTAAGTCGTATCGATCTTGTAGGAAAAGATGCTATCGTTTTAAAAGATGGCTTACAAATCACTGAATTTAAAGAGGGCATTTTGCCATGGGCTTATCAAAATAATATTGCTCTTGTTTTCGACGAATATGATGCGGGGCGTCCCGATGTTATGTTTGTCATCCAACGCGTTCTTGAAACCTCTGGAAAACTAAGCTTACTTGATCAAAGCCGTGTCATCTCTCCACACCCAGCATTTCGTCTTTTTGCAACGGCAAACACCATTGGTCTTGGTGATACAACCGGTCTCTATCATGGTACCCAACAGATCAATCAAGCTCAAATGGACCGCTGGTCTATTGTTACGATACTCAATTATTTACCCCATGATAAAGAGGTTAATATCATTTGTTCAAAGGTCAAATCTTTTCAAACGGCTGAGGGAAAAAAGACAATTTCACAAATGGTTCATGTTGCTGATATGGTACGCCAATCTTTTATCAATGGAGATCTTTCAACTGTCATGAGTCCACGTACCGTCATTACTTGGGCAGAAAATACAACAATTTTTCAAGATGTCGGCTTTGCCTTCCGATTAACCTTTCTCAATAAATGTGATGAACTCGAACGTGCCACTGTTGCAGAATTTTATCAACGCGCCTTTGGACAAGAGCTTCCCGAATCACTCATTCATGGTGTTTCGCCTTAAGGAATCTGTCACTCATGGCTACCGATATTGGCGACAACAAAAATCCGGCAAAAGATTCTTCCAACAACACTCTTAATGCTGAAGCTTTTAAAAAAGCACTTTCCACCTGTATGCGTGCGATTGCAGGCACAAACAACCTTGAAGTTTCCTTTAGTCATAACCGACCATCTTTAAGCGAAAGTTGCGCGCGTTTACCAGAATTACCTCAATACGCAACGAATAAAGACATCACTATTACCCGCGGACTAGGTGATTCCATGGCTCTGCGCAAAGCATGGCATGACAACCGCATTCACATGCAATTTTCTCCACCAGAATCAGAAGCACGTGCTATCTTTGATGCCCTCGAACAAACACGTGTTGAAGCAATTGGTACTTTAGCCATGGAGGGACTTGCAAAAAATCTTGATGTCATGCTCGCCGATAAATACAAAAGAGCCCATTATCATAAAATTAGCAACCAAAGTGAAGCCCCCATCCAAGAAGCGATTGCACTTTTATTGCGTGAAAAAATAACAAAGCGCGCAGCTCCAAGAGAAGCGGGTTCTGTCTTAGAATTGTGGCGTAAAGAACTCGAACAAAAAGCAGCATCACAACTCAATGAACTCCCACATCATATTTACAACCAACAAGCTTTTGCACAGATTGTTCGCCAAATGCTTGTTACACTCAAAATGACAGTGCAACAAGCTGAAGCTTCTAACAGTGAAAACAATAAAAAATTAAAAAATGCGTGTGAACCTCAAGACCAAAGAGAAGAAGAGAGTAAAAACAAAAAACACGCTCAAAGTGAAGAACAAACCAGCACTGAACAAGAAAGTGATGTGCAAGATGATGGAAAAACACAAGCGACACAATCAAACAACAATGATCAAGCTGACGGCGAGCAAAAAAATGGACCTTGGCAAGAAAAGCCGAGCAAACCCAAACACCTTTTTTCTGATTCGGAACAAATGGAAAGACTTGGCAATTATAAAATCTTCACCCGTCAATTTGATGAAATTTTGGAAGCAACAGATTTTTGTTCTGAAAACGAGTTAGATCACTTACGCCGTTATCTTGATAAGCAAATCAATCATCTCCAAAACATCGTTGGACGTTTAGCAAACCGTCTCCAGCGCCGCTTGATGGCGCAACAAAATCGCAACTGGAACTTTGACCTTGAAGAAGGATATCTTGATACAACACGGCTTCCACGTCTAATTATTGACCCCATGCAACCCCTTTCTTTTAAAATGGAAAGCAACACCCAATTTCGGGACACAGTTGTTTCACTCCTCATTGATAATTCTGGCTCAATGCGCGGACGCCCCATTAGCGTTGCTGCAAGTTGTGCTGATATTTTGGCACAAACTCTTGAACGTTGTGGTGTCAAAGTTGAAATTTTAGGTTTTACCACCAAAACTTGGAAAGGGGGAAAATCGCGCGAACAATGGCTTACCCAAAACAAACTCCATAATCCTGGACGCCTCAATGATTTATGCCATATCATCTATAAAAGTGCTGATACCCCATGGCGTCGCGCACGACGCAATTTAGGTTTAATGATGCAAGAAGGATTATTAAAAGAAAATATCGACGGAGAAGCTTTGATTTGGGCTCATCAACGCCTTTTATCACGGCGTGAACAACGTCGCATCCTCATGGTCATTTCTGATGGTGCTCCTGTTGACGATTCGACACTATCGGTCAACTCCAGCAATTATTTAGAAAAACACTTACGCGCAGTGATTCAAGAAATCCAAACACACTCCCCTATCGAACTCATTGCCATTGGAATTGGTCATGACGTCACACGTTATTATCAACGTGCTGTAACAATTATGAATGCTGAAGAACTCGCCGACGCCATAACAAAACAATTAGAAATACTTTTTAGTGATAAAAGAACTCATATTCATAAGAAATAAACCTGCCTTGAATTAGCAACGATTACATTTTAAAAAATTATCTCTATCATTAAACCATCGGAATTTGATGGCTAACAACCTGAGAAGATAATCCCACAAATTGAATATCGAACTTTAAGGAAGCTTCTACTTTACTGGATGCATTATGAATCCTAAAAGAAATGCTCCAACCATCTTCAAAAATTGTAATGAGTTTGTTTTTACTTTCTGGTTATATTGCGACTGATAAAGTTTTGCTTAGAACTTTCCATTTACGACCATATCCCAGAGTACCCTTCAAATTAAAAGACTGAATAATCACCCGTTTTTGTTTAGATCTTGTATCTATCATAATCTTATAAAAATCATAAGAACCTATAACATACTGAAACAATAGCTTCACAAATTTATCTTGATAATCTAAACAAAGCCTTTGAAGTTCTTTAGAAAAAGCTTCTAGGATTGGAAGATAAACTCTGCTGTCTTTATCCTCTATATCTCTAAAGAACATCTTCTTATCTCTAAGCTCTGCTAAATAATCAAAAATAGGACTAACTTCATTGAAATAAACGCTGCTACAAGAATAACCTGTCCATTCTTTACCAAAATCTATTTTACTGGAAAGGCGAGGATGTTTGATAGCGCTATGATTATGTTTTGCAGAAATACCAATAGGATTTTCAGGAACTTTTAAAATAATATCACGGACATCTCCTTTGATCCCAACAAAATCTTCCTGAAGAACAATAGTTTTCGTGTTTCTAATATTTTTATCATGTAACTGTAAAAAATGGCTGCTTCAATAGAAGCAAGATTTAAAAGCCTTTTTTCAGTATCATTAAATAAATTATAAAAAGACTCCGCTATTTGAAAAGACGAATTAAACTCTATAGAAGCCTTTGTTGCTTTTTTAAAACCCATAGCCAAAGCATATTCAAAGGCTTTTCCATTTTCTACCTGATTCATGCAATTTCCTAAAGATCCTTACTCAAAATTACGAGTTCATTTGATTTTTTATTGTTTCCCATACCGTAAGTCCATTCAGGATTAAGTATTGTATGTCCTTTATAAAGTTCTCTAACTTCCACACAATCATTATAAGATAAAACCCATCCTTGACGCTTTCTCAAAAGTTCAGCAAGAGCTTGATGATCAAAAGAATTATGTTTATCGCCTTTGTGACCGTAAAGTTTTTGATTAATAAGGTACGGAGGATCACAATAAAGAAAATCGTTAGAGTGTTTAGGAATACTTTCTGTAAAATCTCTGTGTTCCACTATGAAGTTTTCAATCTTAAAATCTTTAAGCCGTTCAATAGAACGATAATTGAATCGGGGGTGTCCTGGAGACATACCACCAGAAAGTGTCGTTCCGGAAAAAGAAGAACGATTAAGAACAAAAAAACGGCAGCAATCTCTAATTGATTTTTAATATTCCCAAAAGTTTTTTGGAGATTATAAAACATTACGGGAGTCATATCTTCATATTCTCTCACTTTTTCTGCAAGAGCTGAAGCATCTTTCAAAAGCATCTGCCAAAAAATAACAAGCGGCTTAAAAGCATCATAAGCATAAACCCTTGTTCCTCTTTTTGCTAAGGTTAATTCAATTGAACCGCCTCCTACAAAAGGAGAACATAAAGTTTTCTGTTTCCTTATATAGTTATTAATAATCATAGGAACAGCACGACTTTTCCCTCCCGGATAACGAAGAGGTGATTTTACAATAGGCAACTCCCTAGTCTCTCTCTGTTTTTTCAAGGAAGTTAATACAAAATTATCAAATAAAGCCTCTGTATGATCTGTTTGATTTATCATTTTATTCATACTATCAGCTCCAAGTATCGCATTTCTAACCTACAATTATCTAAAATAAACACTCGAAGCGTTTGCCAAATTCTACAGAGATCGCATTATAACAAATTGTAAATTCATTAACATATCTGCACAAACATTTGTTACTAAAATAATGATAAATATCAGTATAACCAAATTTTAAAACTGTCAAAAAAGACTTGATACCATTGGTATTTATTTTTCTATTTATATACTACCCAAATGTATATCGAAATGTTTTTTCCTTTATAAGAACCAAGTTTCTTATAGCTCAAATAATCATAAGTAAGACATCACAACTCTTAACAAAACATTTTTGATCCTTTATAAGAGCTTTATTATCTGTTTTTAATGCTGATAAGATGCTCTTATCCCATACTGAATCAGTCAAAACCATTTCCTTACACATCGTAAGCATAGATGATGTATGGATAAATACAACTTGAGAAAAGAATCAAAATACCTCTTATAAATCCGCTTAAATTCTGCCCTTAGAGGACATAACTCCCCTCCCCTCTTCTTTAGCAAAACAAAAGAACAAAGACCATTATTTGTTACAAACAAAAGAAGAATCATCCTTTGAAGGACTTTGATAAAGAGGAAGCTTTACAATATTAAGAATTGTTCCATAAGGAATCAACATAAACAGGCTCATAATAATTTTTACCGAAAAATCACCAAAAGCAAGCGATAGCCAAACTGGCATGCCTATCCCTCCCAAAACAGTACTCTTCACTAGTGAACTATCAGCATAGCCTGTTATCTTATCAAGAACAGCAAACGAGCTAGAAAAAGCAAGAGCAAAAAACAGCACTGTATCCAAAGCTGAACCAACCAACGCTGCCGCTAAAGGTGCTTTCCACCATGTTTTACGTCGCAAAGGAGTAAAAACAACAATATCAAGGAGTTGCCCAAATAAAAATGCAAAACTAGAAGCAAGTGCAAGCCGTGGTGTCGCCAATATCCAAGAAACAAAGACACCCGTAAAAAAACCAGCATAAACCACACGCCGCGCAGCAGATGGACCATAAAAACGATTGGTCAAATCATTGATTAGAAAAGCAAATGGATAGGTAAAAGCCCCATAAGTCAACAGCGCATTCAAATCAAACCAATAGACAGGATATTGAACTAAAATATTAGAAGCCGTGACAGCAAGGCACATTGCAAAAATAGAAAAAACAACACACCTTTTCTTTTGCTGTTCTAATAAAAGACCGCTTGAAGACATTTTTTTAACCTGGGATATGGAACCAATAAAACAGAGCGATCAAAAAGAAAAAAGCCAAAAACAATAACGCTGAAAATTACGCTGCTTGTTCAGCCTTCTGCTCACCTTCTTGCTCAGCTTTTTTCTTAACGATTTGGCGTTTTAACAAACGCGCACGTTGTGACAACTCTTTATCGTCTGCTTTAATCAAAAAACCATCAAGACCACCGCGGTGCTCAACAGAACGCAACGCATTTGCTGAAATACGCAAGCGATAACTTTGCTGTAACACCTCTGAAATCAATGTCACATTGCAAAGATTTGGTAAAAAACGACGCCGAGTCTTATTATTCGCATGGCTAACATTATTACCATACAGAACCGTCTTCCCTGTCAATTCACATGCACGAGACATAAACTTCACCCTTAAACTCTAAGAAACTTTCAAATCCCCATACCCAAAGGACACAATGAACGCAAAACACGCGCAATGCAACCTTGAACGGGCATCATTGAGAAGTTTCTTTCTAATAGGGGGTCGACAACAAAAGGTCAAGTCTTTTATAAAACCTTTTTCATCTCTTGTTGGCTCATTTTTCATCTTTTTCCTCAATAAGGCGTGCAAATTCCACCAAAACGCGTACAAAATGTTTTTTTTAATATATACATGTTAGAATAAAAGCCTATTGTCCCGAAAGGAAGCACAAATCATGAGCAAAAAAGAGCCCCCTATGACAAAGCTTCAGGGAAATTCTTGCCGTTTTTCTTCTTTTTTATTTGGAACTTTATGTATTTGTTTTTTTCTTCTCTTCAGTGCATTAGGTATATGGCAAGTACAACGGTTAAACTGGAAAACAAATCTTATCACCAGTACCAATCAACGCATTCATTTGCCCCCCATAAAAGCCCCTCCAAAAAATCAATGGTCAGATGTTACTTTTGAAAAATATGAATATCAACCTGTTATTATCACAGGAAAATTTTTAACAGATAAAAATATTTTAGTCACTGCTGCCGCTCAAAATACTACAGGCTATTGGGTTTTGACTCCTTTAAAAACTGCTGATAATACACTGATCTTTATCAACCGTGGCTTTATCCCCATGGATGAACGTAACAATTTTCAAAACACAGAGCAATCACATACAAATGCCTTATCTCAGCAAAATTCTACCACAGACACAGAACAAACAACGATTATAGGTTTATTACGCATGAGTGAAAAAAATGGATTTTTCCCGCGTAAAAATAATCCTGACAAAAATTTATGGTATACGCGCGATCTCCCCGCTATGGCACAAAAACTTGGTTTGTCCACTGTTGCCCCTTATTTCATTGATGCCAGAAAAACATCTCCACAAGCAAAACTTCCTGTCGTTGGTCTTACGATTATCCATTTTCGAAATAATCATCTCGTTTATGCAATCACGTGGTTTATTTTAGCTACTGGTGTGTTAGGAGGTTTTCTTTTTCTGCTACGGCAAAAAAACTAAAAAAAAATACCTCTTCCATCTCAAGTAACAAAAATTTTTAGAATCTTGAAAACTGATAAAGAGAATAAAAGCTACCAACTTGCGCCTTTGTTAAATTAAAGATCATAAGCATACAATGAACTTTATACCATCCACAAAAGATTTACGCGACACTCTTATCAAAAAAACATCATAAAATAGGGTTGATTCATTAAAAATGTAATGCCCAAAAATGTGAAGAAATGCATTATCTTCACTCTTAAAAAGAATTGTCATAAACGCTTTTGAAAAACATAAAGCTAAATTTTAAAATAATAGAAAAGATGAGCACTCATTTTTGCCTTTATAATTTTATATTCTTGCTTCATTAGATTGTTTCCCATTTCAGAGATTACTCCAATTGATATACGCAATACTTTCGCCTTCATCTAATATAGCAAAGAACATACGGATACATTTTTTGTTTCACAACTGCTATGAAGATGAGATATTGAATTATAAGCAACAAAAAAACATTTAATTTCTCAACGCGACTTTTATACCTATCATCACACCTCAAATGAGAGGTTTTTACAGGATAATAGAAAAAGGTGAGTCATCCTATATTCTAAAAAGGCAGTTTATCCTTTCAGTGTATTTTGCTAAAGGCTTATGCTATAAACGTATAAGCGTGTTTTACTAGAATTTTAACTCTTTCATTTTTAAGGCTGCTGTTATGGGTGTTGTTGCCAAAAATTTTCCCATACCTGATCTTCATCGGGTTCATCGTGTTCTCTTTTCTGTGTCTGATAAAACGGGTGTGGTTGCTTTTGCACAAGCTCTTCATGCTACTTACAATGTTGAATTAATTTCAACAGGAGGAACAGCCAAAACCCTCATAGCGGCTGGTTTACCCGTAAAAGATGTTGCTGAAGTTACCGGATTTCCTGAAATAATGGATGGGCGTGTAAAAACACTCCATCCTTTGATTCATGGTGCTTTGTTAGGGGTAAGAGAAGATCCTAACCATAGGGAAGCTATGGAAAAGAACAGCATTCATGGAATTGATCTTTTGGTGGTGAATCTTTACCCTTTTGAAGAGACGATCCTTTCGGGAGCTGATAGGCAAACGATTCTTGAAAATATTGATATCGGTGGACCGGCGATGATTCGCGCCGCGGCAAAAAATTATGCTTATACCGGTGTTGTAACAGCGATAAAAGATTATGATTCGATTCTAGCTGAATTAAAGCAGCATAATGGATGTTTAAGCTTATCTATGCGTCATCAGCTAGCAATGCGCGCTTATGCACACACCGCTGCTTATGATACGGCAATAGCATCATGGTTTGCACGGGATTTAGAAATTGAAACTCCATCGTGGCAGAGTTTTTCTGGTCATCTTGAAAACGTTATGCGCTATGGAGAAAATCCACATCAACAGGCAGCATTTTATCGCAATAATGAAAAACGTTTTGGTATTGCAACAGCAAAACTTTTACAAGGCAAAGCGCTTTCTTATAACAATCTGAATGATACAGATGCAGCCTTTGAACTCGTGGCAGAATTTGATCCGCAAAAAACCGCTGCTGTCGCTCTTATTAAACATGCCAATCCTTGTGGTGTTGCGGAAGGAGAAAATTTGAAAGAAGCTTATTTGAAAGCTTTTATGTGTGATAATGTATCGGCATTTGGTGGAATTGTTGCTTTAAATCAAATCCTTGATGAGGAATGTGCTGAAGAGATTGTTAAAATTTTCACAGAAGTGATTATTGCTCCTGATGCCACAATGGCGGCACGTGAAATTATTGCCAAGAAAAAAAATCTTCGTTTGCTCATTACAGGTGGAGTTCCTGATCCACGCTGTGGAGGACTTCTTGCGAAAACACTTGCAGGAGGTATTTTAGTGCAATCACGTGATAACGTGGTAGTCGATGATCTTAAATTGCAAGTAGTGACAAAGCGGGCACCAACTCAAGATGAAATGCGTGATCTTCAATTTGCTTTTCGTGTAGCAAAGCACGTTAAATCAAATGCTATTGTGTACGCGAAAAATAGCGCAACAGTTGGAATTGGAGCCGGACAAATGAGCCGCATCGATTCAGCCAAAATTGCTGCAAGTAAAGCAGCAGAAAGTGCGCAAAGAGCAGGCTTAATAGAAACTCTCACAAAAGGATCTGTTGTTGCATCAGATGCATTTTTTCCTTTTGCAGATGGTTTATTAGCAGCAGCTGAAGCAGGAGCAACAGCAGTTATTCAACCAGGAGGCTCCATGCGTGATGAAGAAGTTATCGCCGCTGCTGATGCACAGGGGTTAGCGATGGTTTTTACAGGAACACGTCACTTCCGCCATTAATAATTTTGCTGCTTTTCTTTTCGTATGAGACAAATGTTTCAAGGAATTTTTCATAATTATCGTATGACTATTGATAACTGTTGAAATGGAAGCAGTTATTCAATCCAAAGAATCTACACGTGAAGAAGTTTATCACCGCAGAAAATGCACATAATTTAGCCATTGATTAGGGATAAGATGTTCTTGTTGATATTTTTAATGGTTACCCTTTCGCATGAGGAAAATGTTAAAGGGATATTATCTTGTATGTAGATGCATACCTGCTATGATATTATAACACAACTCTTTTTAGTAATATACTCTATTCTTAAACTAAAGAGTGTAATGAAAAGTTTGAGTAGAGGATATGAATATTCTACGTTTTTATAGTAATTGGCGCCGTTATCGTCGAACCGTTAATGCGTTAAGTCGTCTTTCAACATATGAACTCAGCGATCTTGGAATTTGTCGAGGTGATATTGATTCAATTGCACGACGTTATTCGCGTAAATCTTTATGAAAATTGTTTGAGATATTTGAGAGAATGCTTTGCTATAAAAAAGTGCGCATTTTGTGGTTTGTTATTATGACTTCATTTTTAGTATAATAACAAAGAGCAGAAGGGTTATTTTTCTTGGCCATTGTAATGTATTGTTTCTCGAATTTTCAATGCTTCTGTGATGTACAACATTTGATTTGTAATAATAATTTAGCGTTATTCATATTAAATTAGAACCCCGAATACCGTAAGTTTCTCTCATTTCAAATCTATGTATGTTGAATCAACCAAAACCATTCGCCTGCACGTTACAAGCGGGGGGAGCTGTATGGATAAAAGCTATTAAGAAAAGGCTAAAAATGCCTCTTATGAACCCTCTCTAGTGCCAAGAACTGTTACAAACATTGGACACTGATAAATAGTGTGATAGTGCCGAACTGCTCTTTCATAAGCATAAAGATGGGGGGTGCTTAATGGATTTACCGTTATACCCATCACGGGCATCGTCGCAAAATAGGCTTGGAAGCGTTAAGGGATTTTTCTTTAAAATAAGTCCGTGAATATACAATACAATAGCGCTCTGTTTTTCGTGAAGAGCGTAATCCTATTAATGCAACTCTCTCAGAGAGAAATATTGATCCCAACAGCACACTTAAAAACTTATCGAAGATAAGCAACGGCTTAATTTTCTCTCCATATCTTTAAAGGATCAAAATCCTTAACTAGTACTCATCTGTCAACAAGGGTCTTTCAAAAACCTTTTTTTCTGAAGCCAATCCCTTTAGCATCACCTCATGAGATTCTATGAGCAAACCTTGCCTAAAAACATCCAACCCATACTCCCAAAAAATGCTTCGTGTATAAAATTGATATGATCTTCAAATTTTGAGAATATTACCACAATAAACAATAATGTTTTGCGACACGCAATATAAAACGCAATATACTATGGGTTGGAACAATGTTCTAATTTTTTATCAAACGCTTTACGGATAAAACGCCAACGAACTTTTTCCTGAAATGCAGGACGAAAATATAAAACAATCTGTTGTGTCCGTTGTGGACCTGTTAATTCTGCAAAATCAATCGAATCTTCAAGACAAATATCTGCGTCAGGCGATATAAAATACCATATTTGTTCGCTCTTCACGTTCTCGTTCTTTACGGCTAAACACACACGTTTGCCATCATAGTTAACTTCAACTTGTGGATGAAGATGAAATCGAACAGCAACATAATTTTGTTCATTTTGCACACTCTTGTGTCTCTTTCTCCCTTTACTTGGCATAAAAAAGCGATCAAAACCTTCGATCGTATCTCCATTTGTCGCCAAAATAAGACCACGCTCATGAATAAGATTAAAGGGTCGCACATAACCATTATGACTCGCAATAAAACCCGTCTTCTCTGAATCATCTATACGGCACACTTGAACATCTGTTGGTCCATCAAACAAAAATGGCGCGCCATTTTTCTTTTTATGATAAAAAGAACCCACTGAACAATCATTAAGCGTAGCTGTTGAATGTGCTGCAGTAACACGCCCTAAATGTCGATAATCTTCCCTCCCATCAGGATTAACACCGGTATTGATAATAAAACGGTGCCCTTGTGAAGACATTTCAAAAGACAAACACCCCGAACAAGCCTGCTGTGCTACAGAGCGGGGTGGAAACTTTCCTGTATCTGCAAGCACTGTTGTTTGATTGGCTTTTAAGCGCTGAAATCCTGAATAACGGGCATAACTAAAAGGATGTCCTCCTGTTTCATCAAGCTCCAAAAGTGATGATAACCGTTCCGACACAAGGGGACCAACCCCATTAAAATGGGCCAACGTCTGATCCTCATGGATAAAGAATCGTAAAGCTGGCAACATACGCTCAACAGAATCAATCAAAATACGGGGTGCCGTTTCATTGCTACGCATAAAAAGATGCCGTAACGACAATAAATCCGATAACAAATTCAGCAAAATAACAGGACTACGGGAAATATGCCCACCATCAACTAGGATTTGACGGGAAAGCTCCTCTATAAGCGTCGTTTGTACCTTTTTTTTCACTGCCACAGAAACAGGCAAAGCAAGAGATGCGAATGTCAAAGCCACTGCTGCTTGTAAACGTTGATCATTGTGCTCCATACTACAAATTGTCACGCGCAAATAACGAAATTGCAAACCAAGTGCACGCAAAAAGCGTTTTTCAAACCGCTCACTTGCCCCTTCTAACAACATTTTCGAATGACAAATCCATGAAATCAAGCGCCGCGCCACAACAGGACCACTCCAAGCAAATCCTTTTACCTTCTTGCCAGCATGGTCAAACCAATCTTCTAAAAGAGAGCGTGCATGTGCAGAAGCTAAATCACTTCCTGCTGCCTCCATATGGCGCAACCAATGAAAATCATGTAGAGCCGCTTCCCATTCTAGCGTTGGTGGAACCAATGAAAACGGCGAAACAGCACCAGAATGAACAATGTGACCAGCAAAAGCAAAACGACCATGATAAAATTCATGCGCCATCATAGAGTCTGCTACATGCAAATCCATGGGATGCGCTAAAATTTTATGAGGACGAAACCCTGAAAATCGCCAACGAAACAATGGTCCAACCCATAAACGCCGCATAACATTCTGTATCGTATCGATACAGGCTGCCACTTTTACCTGAGGAGCTTTTACCGCAACCGCCAAAATTTCATCTCCATTTATGCTGAATCAAATACAATTTCGACCATTTTTGTAAATGAAGCGTTAATTAAGCAATTTTTCGTAAGCGCGCAGCGAAAAAACCATCCATTCCTAAAAATACGGTTTTCTCAGCATCAAAATTTTTATGACAAAAATCCGCAGGCGTTGTCCGTAACACCCCCTCACAAAGCAAATGCTCCAGTGCTCCTATTTCCTCTGGACAAATAGGGTCTAAAACAATGTCATTGCGTGTCGACAAAATTTTCTCAATAAGATCTTCACCTTCTTCTCTTGCCAATGAACAATTGGAAAAAACAATCCGCCCCTCTACCTTCACCAAAGAAATTGCTGCGACAAGCAAATCATATTGCAACGCCGCTAACTTGACGATATCATCCTTCGATTTCGTCCATAAAATATCTGGATGACGACGGATTGTTCCTGTAGAAGAACAAGGAGCATCAAGAAGAACCGCATCAAAAAGCTGTGTGGGATAGAAATTTCTCACATCGCCCTGCCAAATGTGAACTGAAAAATGAAGCCGTTCCATATTTTCTTTTAAACGCTTTATGCGGTTAGCAGAAAGCTCAATTGCAGTCACCTCAGCCCCTTGCAAAGCCAATTGTGCTGTTTTTCCCCCAGGGCTCGCACAAAGATCAGAAACGCGTTTACCCTCAATACTCCCAAGTAAACAAGCAGGCAACGATGCAGCGAAATCTTGAACCCACCAAGACCCTTCACGATAGCCTGGTAAATCAGAAACAGAACACTCCAGACGATTCAATCGAACAGAACCATTGGGCAATACCACACCACCAAGCCTTTCAGCCCATCCACCACTATCAGATTTCACTGTCAAATCGAGAGGGGGTTCCACACTTTGAATTGCGATAATCTGATGTGCCTTTTCTGTTCCATAAGCTGACACTAAAAGTTGTCCAAACCACGCTGGAACACCTTCAATGGTAGGAACTTGTTGGCGTAAAGGCTCTGCCTCACGCGCAACATTGCGCAAAAGAGCATTCACTACCCCTGAAAAACGGCGCATTCGAGGATCAAGTTTCGCCACACGCACAGCTAAATCAATAGCCGCATGATCAGGAATATCAAGATAAAGAATTTGTGCAACACTGATATGCAAAAGATTCTGAAGTGAAAGTGCTTGTGAAGGCAAAGGACGCGCCAAAAAGCGTGAGAGAGCCGCCATAATCTGCCCTCGATGACGCAATGAAGCTGTTAAAATAGCCCGACATAACAAACGATCTCGTTGTGAAAGTTTTAAATATTGTGGATTTCCGTGTTCATTATCTGTCAAACCAGAAAGAGGCGTGTACTTATCAACTACCGCCCCAAAAAGACGCACACACACCTGCCGAACAGCTAATCCTGGAACATTTTTTTCAGACACATGCCCCGCTTTTTTGTGTTTCAAAACACCACCTTTATATCACAGTTTTCTCAAAAGCTCCCTCAATAACTCTATGAACGAGATCTTTTTGAATTTTCATAACGAAGCCAAGAAGGACGTTTTGTAACACGTTGAAAAGAACTGTTTTCCTGTTCACCTAATACATGAGTCTGACCACTATGAAAATCTCCATAGTTCATCCCGCTGCTTTTTTCATGTATAGCGTCTTCTTTATTCCATCCCACACTTTTGGCAAGAGCCCCTTTCATCTCTTCTGCTTGCTGATAAAGAGCAGCGATACGATTTGCAGTTGCTGGATGTGTCGAAAAAAGACTATCCGCTCCCTCACCGCTCAAAGGATTAATAATAAACAGATGCGCGGTTGCTGGATTATGCTCTGCTTCTTCATTATATACCCCACGTCCCCCATCAGCAATCTTACGCAATGCCGAAGCCAACCATAAAGGATTACCACATATTTCAGCCCCTCTACGATCCGCAGCATATTCCCGTGTACGGCTAATCGCCATTTGCACCAGCATCGCTGCAAAAGGCGCCACAAGCAATGCAATAAATCCTCCAATTGCCCCTGCGCCATGAGAATCTTCTGAAGAGTTACGCTGTCCTCCCATAAAGAAAGCAAAATTACCAAGCATTGAAATTGCCCCTGCAATCGTTGCGGTTAGAGTCATTGTTAACGTATCACGATGCTCAATATGTGCGAGCTCATGCGCCATAACGCCGGCAATTTCCTCAGCGCTTAACCGCTCTAACAACCCAGTACTTGCAGCAACAGCTGCATTTTGCGGATTACGTCCCGTCGCAAAAGCATTTGGCTGTGCATTCTCAATAACATAAATTTTTGGTTGAGGAAGAGAAGCTTTTTTAGCTAAATCGCTTACAATCTTATAATAAACTGGTGCTGAATGCTGATCAACTTCACGCGCCCCGTACATGCGTAAAACGATTTTATCTGAATTCCAATAAGAAAAAAAGTTTAAACCACTTGCCATCAAAAGAGCAATGACCATGCCACCACCCCCTCCAACAAGATAACCAACTCCCATAAAAAGAGCAGTTAAAAAAGCCAAAAGCATAGCTGTACGCATTATATTCATTACTCAAAAAACTCCATGATAAAAGTCAATCAATACTATATGATGGTGTTTTCTTTCTGCTTTTTCAATGGAATAGGTGTAAAATGAATAAAAAAGATGAGAAAACAAGCAAAAAAAATGCAACTGTCATTAAACAGCAATCTCTTTCTCCCGCAGCACAACGCGCCCTTAAAGAAGCTGAGGAAAGACGAAAACGCGCAACAAAAAAAGAACAACCTTTAGAAAACGGCGGACGCGGCGGCAAAGACCCTTCCCGCTATGGAGACTGGGAAATTAAAGGCCGCGCCATTGATTTTTAAAAAAAACCAGCGCGGTTTAAACAAGCAGCTTTTTAAAGAAAATCCGTTTTTGATAGACAAAAACGGATAATATTTATTTTTCTAAAGCTTTTAAAAACACGTTGATTAAACAACCATGCTTCTTATGCTGTAGCAGATTCTGCTTCAGCCGCTGCCGCTGCTTCTTCTGCCGCTTGCTTTGCTGCTGCTATACGTTCTTGTGCTTTTTTACCCGGTTCACCTTTATGTGGATTATTACGAGTTGGACGCTTTTTCAAGCCAGCTGCATCTAAAAACCGTAAAACGCGATCTGTTGGTTGAGCCCCTTGCGCAAGCCAATATTGGATACGTTCTTCATTAAGTTTCACCCTCGGTCCATCTTTAGGCAACATTGGATCCCATGCACCAACACGTTCAAGAAACCGTCCATCGCGCGGACTACGAACATCTGCAACGACGATATGATAGTAAGGACGTTTTTTTGAACCTCCACGGGACAAACGAATTTTCAATGCCATATTTTATCTCCTATTGTCAGCTCTGGCTTTCGTTTAAATTGACTTTTTTTGTTTTTTGCTCTTCAGCAATAACTTCATGATGACTCACAACTTCTTTAATAATAAATTTTAAAAATCTTTCAGCAAAATCAGGATCAAGATGACTATCTATAGCCAATTGCCGCAAACGCGCTACCTGATATTGCTCACGCAGAGGATCTACTTTAGGCAAATCATAATGGGCTTTTAAGCGCCCAACAGCTTTCGTACAACGAAACCGCTCTGCTAAGATATGAATCAAGGTTGCATCAAAATTATCAATGGATGCTCGTAAATGTGCCAATTCGTTTAATACTGTTTCCTGCATTATATTCCTTTCCCTCTTTACATCTTATTTTTTCTTAGGATGCTGAGGAAAATTTCCCCCATCGACAATGCCATTGGAAAAACCAGGAAATGTAGGTCCACGCTTAGGAAGTCCGGGCAAGAGCTTCCCTCCATTACCATTTTCAATTTGCTTTTGAAGCATTGAGAATTGCTTTGGATCCAATCCCGACAAATCCGGCATAGCTGAAGAATCCCCTCCCAAGTTTCCCATACCACCAAAACCCATTTTGGAACCAAGGCCTCCCAACATTTTTCCCATAAAACCACTTTTTCCTTTACCACCCATGGCTTTCATCATATCAGCCATTTGGCGATACATCTTCAAAAGTTTATTAATATCAGCCGCTGTCGTACCAGACCCCTTAGCAATTCGTTGTTTGCGGCTATGTTTTAAAAGCTCTGGATTCGCCCGCTCTTTCGGTGTCATAGATGAAATAATGGCCAATTGACGATCAAACAAACGATCATCAAACCCCGCAGCCGCAATCTGCTCTTTGACCTTCCCCATTCCTGGCAACATGCCCATAATACCGCCCATTCCACCCAGTTTTTTCATTTTCTGCAACTGTTCTGCAAGATCATTCAGATCAAATTTTCCGGCTTGCATTTTTTTTGCAAAAGCAGCAGCTTTCTCGTGATCCATTGTTTCTGCAGCTTTTTCAACCAAAGAAACAATATCCCCCATTCCGAGAATACGATCAGCAATACGACTGGGATGAAATTCTTCTAAAGCATCTATTTTTTCACCAGTTCCAATTGCTTTAATTGGTTTACCTGTAACAGCACGCATAGAAAGAGCAGCGCCACCACGCCCATCACTATCCATCCGTGTTAAAATAATCCCCGTAATCCCTACACGCTCATCAAAAGAACGAGCAAGATGAACGGCATCTTGCCCCGTCAAACTATCAGCCACCAACATAATCTCATGAGGAAGGGAACATGCTTTAATTTCAGCCAATTCGAGCATCAAAGCTTCATCAATATGATTACGTCCTGCTGTGTCAAGAAGAAGCACGTCATAACCACCCAATTTAGCAGCCTGCACGGCACGTGATGCAATATCAACGGGCAGCTGACCCGCAATAATAGGCAAGCTTGCAAGTTTTGCCTGCTCTCCCAATTGGCGCAATTGCTCCTGTGCAGCGGGACGGCGTGTATCTAATGACGCCATGAGAACTTTTTTATTGTGCTTATCAGTAAAACGTTTTGCAAGCTTTGCTGTTGTGGTTGTTTTTCCCGAACCTTGCAAACCAGTCATCATGATAACAACAGGAGCTGGTGCATTTAAATCACTCAGAACGCTTTCATTTCCAAGAATATGAACCAATTCATCATGAACAATTTTAACCACCATTTGGCCTGGTTTAATTGATTTAACGATTTCGGCCCCAACAGCTTTTTCCCGAACTCTATCGGTAAAAGAGCGCACAACATCAAGAGCAACATCAGCTTCCAATAAAGCGCGACGAATTTCACGCAGCGCCTCTACAACATCCTGATCCGATAAAGCGCCACGTCCCGTCAAATGAGACAGGATAGAACCAAGTCGCTCTTGCAAGGATTCAAACATCATTTACCTCATTGTTGCATAACAAACAAACCAAAATAGCATCCGAGAACGCATCGCGCCGTCGGATGTTGACCTCTGAGATCTCTTTATACCCTTAAACCGGGGTCTCAGTCGGTGGCTCCAAGTTAATTTTGTCACTGAAAGCTTGCTCCTTCAAACAATAAAACCCCAGCTTTGTCAAGTTTTATCATAAAATATCTTTTTATACGAAGAAATAAAAACAACAAATACTATACTTCAAAACTTTCAACTTCAACACGCATAAAACAACCTGTTTCCTGTTCCATGCTCCATAATTTTCCGCTAGAGATATCAAACCAAACCCCATGCAATGTCAAAAAACCTTGATCTTTGCGAAGCTTTATCCACGGAAACGTCTCTAAATTTCTCAACGAATGGCGAATAGAAAGCTGCTCTAATGCCGTCTGTTTTTCTGGCCAAGACAGCGACTTATTATTCAAAACGATTTCTGCTGCTGGAGCTAAGAGACTTATCCATTGACCGATAAAATCATTTGATAATAAAGATTTATATGTCTCATTAAGAGCAGTACGAATGCCTCCACAATGGGCATGACCAAAAACAACAATATGTCTCACCTCAAGCAATTGCACAGCATATTCAAGAGCTGCTGATGTTGCGTGATATTGGTCATCAGGAGAAAAAGGAGGAACCACATTCGCCACGTTGCGCAGAGTGAAAATTTCCCCTGGCTTAGCATCAAAAATCATTTCTGGTACTGCACGCGAATCACAACAAGCAATGACCAAAACTTCAGGTTTCTGCCCCTCAATCGCCAATTGCTGATAATCTGCTATTTTATATAAAAAATGATTGTTTATAAAGTTTTGGTAACCACTTAAAAGTCTTTCTGGTAAATGCGCCATTCTCTCTTTACTTTTGCTTCTTTTTTTACTTTCATTTTGTATAGTTTAAAAAACAAACTATTAACATACAAAAATACTAAAAATGCCCTTTCCTTGAAGCAAAATATTTCTTTAAAGTACAAAATATTACTAAAAATAGCAAAAACAAACTCATTCTTTCCAAATAAAGAGCTATTTTCTTCAGAAAGAAGGTGTTACAGTATATAAAAAATATAATGGTCTGCTTTTAAAAAGAGAAGAAAAGACCCCTTAAGAGCAAAAAGGGAGAGTGAATGTGTTGCAACAAAAAAAAACAGAAACAAAAAACACCCAAGATAAAATAGAACAAATCCTTTTTGCCCAAACCGATAAAGAAGATATTACTTATTATGAAAATGAAGAACTTAAAAAGGCCACAGCCATCGCGGTAAAAGCTTTTAATCTCCATCAGACGGGAAACAACACCATCTGCTTTGAGCAAAATTTAACCCGTAGTAACAGACCTGTAACCGTTATCACGCTTGTCAATGATAACAAACCCTTCCTTCTCGATTCTATTTTAAATGTTTTCAATCAACACAAAAACCATATCTATTTGATTGCACACCCCATTATTGATTGTGCTTCTGGAAAACGCATCAGTCTGATGCAAATTCACATCGAGTCATTAAACAAACAGCAAATACAAAAACTTGAAAATGAACTCACCTTAGTTCTTGAACAGGTTAATGCTGCTGTACAAGACTGGAAACCTATGCTTGAAGAAGTTGAAAAGCATATTCATGCCTACCAAATAAGTCTTCCCCCGCACTACAAACAAGAAGGCGAAAAAGCCATTGAGTTTCTTCACTGGCTAATGGACGATAATTTCATTTTCCTTGGTATGCGCACTTACAACTTCATCAAAGACCAAAAACCCCTAAAATCCTTTACAGCGAGTAATATTGAACTTGGTATACTCACGGATGCTTCTATTCATATTATTGACGATAAAAGCATGAAAGAACCTCCTCAAGAAGTTTTATCCTTCATGGAAAGCGATAATCTGTTTATCGTGACAAAAGCGAACAGCCGCTCCAAAATTCACCGTTCTGTTTGGCTCGATTATATTGGTCTTAAAATCTTTGATAAAGAAAACCAACTCTGTGGAGAATTACGCATTGTAGGGCTTTTTACCTCCTCAGCTTATACACGTTCTATTTTGCAAATTCCTTTCTTAAAAGAAAAAGCCCGAACTATTATTCAACGTCTTGGACACAATCACGCCGATTATTCAGGAAAAGCACTCATCAGTGCTTTAGAAACCTATCCAAGAGATGAAATGTTTCGCTCTGATGTTGATACATTGACAGAAAACACTAAGCTTATTCTACAATTAGATGAGCGCCCACGTTTACGGGTTCTTGCCCACACTGATTCTTTTGGACGCTTTGTTTCTATCCTGGTCTACGTACCGCGTGACCAATATAGCAGCAGCCTGCGTGAAAAAGTTGGCGAACATTTTGTTGAGCTTTATAAAGGTGACTTTTTTGAATCTTATCCGCTATTTTTGGAAAGCACTCTTATACGTGTCTATTATATCATCCATCGCAAAGGAAATGAAACTGTTCCTCTTCACGAGCGCTCCACACTTGAACAACATGTACGTTCGATTGCACGAAGTTGGGAAGACAGGGTTCAAGCCATCGCTCTTAACAAGAAAATAACAGAGCAACAAACACGTCTAGCCAGTGAATTCCCCAACAGCTATCGTGATTTATTTTCAGCTGAAGACGCTATTAACGATGCCGGACATATTCTAAGTCTTCATGATGAAAAGCCCCTTTTCGTGATCTTTTATCACGCACAAAACAAAGAAAAACAGTGCATTTCTCTTCGGCTTTTTCACCGCCATGAAGCACTTGCCCTTTCCAAACGTGTACCACTCCTTGAAAACATGGGGTTTCGCGTTATTGCTGAACAAACCCTTG
The DNA here is from genome assembly GCF_042196945.1 of Bartonella sp. AA81SXKL. Classification (NCBI taxonomy): domain Bacteria; kingdom Pseudomonadati; phylum Pseudomonadota; class Alphaproteobacteria; order Hyphomicrobiales; family Bartonellaceae; genus Bartonella; species Bartonella sp. AA81SXKL. The sequence continues at coordinate 249,447 of NZ_JBHIRH010000001.1, forward strand.
AATTACCAGATGGCAATGGGCGCTCTGTGTATCTTCATGATATGCAGCTAGAAAGTACTTTCCAACGCTGTATCGATTTTGAAAAAGACGGTCAAAAACACGCCGAAACCTTTGAAGCCATTTGGGCACAAAATGCTGATAATGACGGCTTTAATGCTCTCACCCAAACAGCTGAGCTTGATTGGCATGAAATTGTTATTTTGCGCCATTATGGGCGCTATCTCCAACAAGCTGGAATTCCTTATTCGCAAGATCGCGTTGCCCAAACTTTAAATGCTTATCCTGACATTACCCAAGATCTTTATGCTTTATTTCATTTAAAATTTCATCAAAGCCATACAGAAAAAGAACGGGAAAAAAACCAACAAGTCATTCAAAAGCGCATTGAAGAAAAATTACGGAAAGTCTCTGGTTTAGATGATGATCTCATTTTACGCCGTTATTGTAACCTTATCGAGGCGAGTTTACGAACGAATGCCTTTACACCTCTTCCTGATGGAAGTCCACGGCGTATTTTAGCCACCAAATTAAATCCGCGCCAGATTGAAGGTTTGCCTGAACCGCGCCCTTACCGAGAAATTTTTGTTTATGGACCAGAAGTTGAAGGGGTCCATTTGCGTTTTGGACCTATCGCTCGTGGCGGAATTCGTTGGTCTGACCGTGCATTAGATTATCGCACCGAAGTGCTTAGCTTAGTCAAAGCCCAACAAGTTAAAAATGCGGTTATCGTTCCTGCAGGTGCAAAAGGTGGATTCTATCCCCATCGGCTTCCCCAAACAAATGACCGTGCTGTCATCATAGAAGCAGCACGACAAGCTTATACAGACTTTATAACAGCTTTGCTCTCCATTACAGACAATCTGATTAACGGCAAAATAAGTTCTCCCCACAATGTCATCTGTCATGATGACCCTGACCCCTATTTTGTTGTTGCGGCAGACAAAGGAACAGCAACTTTTTCTGATACAGCCAACGCCATCAGCCAAGCAAACCACTTTTGGCTTGATGATGCTTTTGCCTCTGGAGGTTCAGCAGGTTACGACCACAAAGACATTGGTATTACAGCTAAAGGTGCATGGGAAGCCGTCAAAAGACATTTTAGAGAGTCATTTAATCACGATATTCAAACAACGCCCTTCACCTGTGTCGGTGTTGGCGACATGTCTGGTGATGTTTTTGGCAATGGGATGCTGCTTTCCAAACAAACAAAATTGATTGCCGCTTTTGATCACCGCGATATCTTTATTGACCCAGATCCGAACATAGACGAAAGCTATGCAGAGCGTATGCGTCTCTTCAAACTGCCTCGCTCAAGCTGGCAGGATTACGACCAAAGCAAATTATCAAAGGGCGGTGGTATCTTCTCACGAAAAGAAAAAACCATTACTCTTTCACTTGAAGCAGCAAAAGCCATTGGTTTCGAAAAACAAACAGGAACACCCTTTGAAATTATCTCTGCTCTTCTCAAAGCCCCTGTTGATCTTTTATGGTTCGGTGGCATTGGTACTTATATCCGTGCTGCAACAGAAAACGATGCCCAAGTAGGTGATCGCGCAAATGATGCAATACGCATTACCGGAGAACAAGTGCGTGCAAAAATTATTGGTGAAGGAGCTAATCTTGGTGTTACACAACGTGGACGGATTGAATATGTCTTAAATGGTGGTCGATGCAATACGGATGCCATTGACAATTCTGCTGGTGTGAATTGTTCTGATATTGAGGTCAATCTCAAAATTGTTCTTGCATCAGCACTACGTGCCAAAACGTTAACCCGCGAAGATCGCAATAAGCTCTTGAAAAAAATGACGCCTCAAGTCGAGCAACTCGTCTTGCGCAACAATTATCTACAACCCCTTGCGCTTTCTTTGGCGGAAAACCAAAGCACTACTGATTTGCCCTATCAAATACGCTTTATGCACGATTTGGAACAAAAAAAGCTTCTAGATCGTAGAGTTGAAATACTCCCTGATGAGCAAATTTTACGACAAAGAACAACCCAAGGCAAAGGTCTTCTCCGTCCAGAACTCGCCGTTATTTTTGCCTATGCTAAATTGACCTTAAAAGAAGAAATTGCTAATAGCCCCATTGTTGATGATCACTATTTCAATACAGCCTTGCTGAACTATTTTCCAACCCAAATTCAAGAAAATTTTAAGAAGGAAGTTATTAACCATCAATTGCGTCGTAATATTATCGCAACGCTGATTGCCAACGATATTGTAAATCGTGGAGGCCCCACTTTTGTTAATAGACTACACGATGCAACAGAACAAAAGACTGAAAATATTATTCGCGTTTTCATTGCCATCCGCGATGGTTTCGAAATTCCTCAATTGTCTGAGCAAATTGATAAGCTTGATAATAAAATACCCGGTCTTGTCCAAAATAAATTCTACGCAACAATGACCCCAATGCTCTTTGAAACAACCAATTGGGGTTTGCACAACATAGATCTCTCACGTCCATTAGAAGAAATTGTAAAAACAATAAAGCAAGCCCGTAGCGTTATTGAAAAAGAGCTTATGCATTCTCACGACAACGATATTAAGCAAAAGATTGAAGAAAAAGCATTACACTACAGCGAAGAGGGAGCACCAAAAGCATTAGCGAAACAATTAGCCCTCTTGGAAGCTGCTTCAACAATCTGTGATATTTCTTTAATTGCAAAAAAAAGCAACAGTGATCTTATTAAAACCGCAGAGATCTACTTTTCACTTGCGCAAATCATTCGTATAAACCGCATTAACGAAGCAAGTCGTATAATCCCTGTAGTAGATTATTATGATAGTATGGCTTTAAGCCAAGCCAAAGAAAATGTTTCTGAAAGCTTTCGGCAAATCGTTATGAAAATCCTCAAAAATCATGGAAAGAAAAAAGATCCTTTTGACACTTGGAAAAAAACAGAAGAAGATCATATTCACAACATTACAAACCGCATTAGCGCCCTTATTGAAAATGATCTCAATATTTCTCGTTTTACCTTTGCAGCAGGATTGATTTCTCAACTTCAAAATATTGGCTTTCAAACCTAAAGCAAATACAAAACGACCCACTCAATCTCCCGTTCTATCCCACCACTACAACAAACCAACAAAAATAGAGAGCGGGAGTTTGCATTTTTAGGCAAGGTTCCAAAAATAAAAATCTCGCTATTTATCACAATAGAATTGTTTGCAACAATTTCAAAAAAACAACAGGATTTATTTTTCACCCTAAAAACATAAACTTTCAGACTTAAAAGCTGTACAAAACAGCTAAGCTTTTGCTCCGTTCTATCCATCCATGACTAATCAGCAAGAGAAGAACGGAAGCCCTATCCTGCATTTTTAGACAGAGCACTCAAAATAAAAAATAAATTCAAATTTTACTGTCAATTAACCCCATTTCCCCTTGCATATTGCAAATGGGAAAACCGAATAGATAAAAACAGTAAAGAAAGGACTAAAAATGCCCCTCATAAACCGCCCCAAGTGCCAAAAGCTGCAGTAACATTGGGAGTTAGCAAATATAATATGATGGTGTTGCCCCCTAGCTTATTACTCCATAACCGAAAAGATGGTGGTGTTTAATGGCTTTATCGTTATACCATTCATAGGCGACATCGTGAAATAAGAAGCACTGAGAAATATTGTTTTAATAAATACGTAAATATGCAATACAAATATATTCTGTTTTACGTGGAAGACATATGGCTTCATTAAAAAATATCAGAAATAAAAGGATAAGTTTAATCCATTATTTAAAAGATATAACTGTAACTGCTTTTGAAATGCATAAAATCGAATAAAAAATGACAGTAAAGATGGATGTTGATTTTCCCCTTTACAACTTCATATCTTCCTCCAACTAGGCTATTTACTTGTTTTAAGAGGTTACACCCAAACAAATATATGCAATATGCTCATTCCATATATAAAGAAAAAGGTTCCTAACAAAAACCACACCACCTGTATAAAAAGGCAATTCAGCATACTTTAAAATGCCACTTTTTCCATACAAACACTGTTGCTATATGTAGTTTGACATAAGATTTTGTACTAAGTGAAAAGAGGTTGGACGAATTAGGAGTAGGTGGTAATTTTTTATTTTTATAGCTATTTTTTTTACCATTAAATACGCATTTTGTTAAAATAGATTTTGACACTCTAAAATTGCAAAAAAAGTATGAAAATCAGAAAAAATCGAAATTTGGTAGTAAAAATGAAAAAAGACTTTGGTACAACACCTAAAGCGGAGCAAGACGACCAAGTTTTAAAAAGCCTAATTTTACCCACCCATTGTTAATGAGCAAGGAAAGAACGGGAGTGCCGTCCGCATTTTTAGGCAAAACACCCAAAATAAAAAATAACGCTTGAAGATTATTGGCTTGCGCGGGAAATAAGTGCTGCAGAGTGTCAAGAAGCTTCATGGACTGAATAAGGACAAGTTCAAATTTTGCTGTCAAATATCCTTCATCATCAAAAGAAAAAGGTCCACTAATACGCACTGCACCACCTGTATGAAAAGTCAATTCACCTTGCTTTAAAAGTCCACTTTTTCCATACAGTCGCTGTTGCCAATTTTTTTCTTCATCTTCAGACTGAAAAGAGATGTCATTTAAAATCCATTTCAAATTGCCATCAATTTTAGGAATATCAACAAAAGAAGATTTTAAAAAAGGAGAAGCATCAAAACCGTCAAAAGTTATATGTCCCGATAAATTATTCTTTTCATGTTTTAGATCAAAACGCAAAAATTCTGCCGTTATTTTTTGAGGCATATCTTGTGGCTCTAACGGCTGAATAATCACGTCATGCGTATTTTGCAAAGATGCCGGATCTTCAATATTTTCTTGTGTCGTTTTTTTATCTGCCGTTTGTGCTCTTAATGCTTCTTGAAGCTTTTGATCTTCAGGGGAAGAGGAAAAAGATGAAATATCAAGCCCTTCAGCTATAAATTTCAATGTTTTACCCGTTTTCCAATAAGGCTCTATTTCAATCACCAAATTGCGCCAATGCGATACTATGGGAGTTTTTCCGGAAAAAACAATTAATGCAGGAGAATGAACATTAAACTCGACCAAATGAGGTGCGTAAATTGGTGCACCAGCTGTCAAACGCCCCGTCGATAAAGAAACCCCATGTAAAGGCCAAGAAAATTGAAACTTGTCACAAACAACACCGACACGTAAAGGATAACCATCCTTGTGCACATTCTCACATACCGCCGCCATATTATGGGAAGATACTTTTGTGAATATATCAGAAACATAGTCTTCTATTTTACGTGAAAAAAAAACCAGAGTGCGCTATAAATAAATATCAGAGCAAGACAAAAGAGCCCACAAATTAAATAACTCAAAGAAAAACTTTTTTGTGATGATGGTATTTGAAAGGATTTAGACAATATTCAAACTTTCTTTATCTCTTAACTTCCTCCCCACCCTAAAAAGGATAAAGATTCCCAACCACGTTCAGTTTATACACAATCCAACTTCTTAATCGATCGGATTTTATCTACTGATCACTTCAAGAAGCCCCTATACATCGTTCTAAAGTATAGTATCTCATAAGCTTAATAAACAAGATTTTCTTAAAAAAAACCCATTACACCCTTTAACAAAAAACACCTCATGTGTAAAGTTTTACATAGATTTTCTACCTCTGCCTTAAACCATACTGTTTTACAGCACAACAAAAATGATAATGAATAGTGTTTCTTAACGATAAAGCCATTGAGCCCCCTCTTTACGCTTATGGAGGCCCCAAAGCCAGCACCATCATTATATTTGGCTACCCCCCAAATGTTGCGACAGCCCTTGGCACTTAAGACAGTTCATAAGAAGCATTTTTAGTCTTTTCTTATACAGTTTTTGCCCACACGCCAGCCCCACTTGTGACATGCAAGCAAGAAGTTTTTATTGAGTCAACATACACAGGTTTGGAATGAGAAAACCTTACTATATTCGGGGTTCTCATTCAATATACAAAACCGTGAATTACCTATATAAATCAATGCTTTGTCAACAATCACACAAGTACGGGCGGTGTACAAAAAATCTGGTGTAATGCGCTTTCAAACCATTGGCTCAAAGCTCGATCATAGATTAAACGACCTTTCAAATGTGCACAAGCAGGTTGAGCACCTTTTTCAGTCAATTTATGTGCCGAACGCACGACCAAACGCCGCATCATAGCGCGTGTAAATTCAGCATGAAACTGCAAGCCCCATGCATTGTTTCCATAACGAAAAGCTTGTGTAGGATATGTATTCCCTGTTGCCAAAAGCATTGCCTCTTTCGGTAAATCATAAATACCTTCATCATGGAAATGGTAGACCATCTCTGGCCAATTCATCAATTCCTTCCCTTGTGGGGTTGCTTCTAGTGGATACCAGCCGACTTCAACAGTCCCATCACTTCTTGTACCAACGCGCCCCCCTAGATTTCGCGCTAACATTTGTGCTCCAAGACAAATACCCAAAAAAGGCTTATTTTCCTTTAGTGATAACGAAATCCAATCAATTTCCTCACCAATATAGGCTTCGCTGTCATTCACACTCATCGGTCCCCCTAAAATAACAACGCCGGCATAATGCTCTAATGTATCAGGGAGTTTTTGTCCAAAAATAGGACGATAAATATCAAGAACAAAACCATTTTGTTGTAAAAATTTTCCCAAACGACCAGTATAGGTAGAGCGCCGATGAATAACGACAGCAATCCTTGGTTTGTTATTTTTTTGTTTTTTATCAAGACATCTCTGATTTAAAAACATTTTTTAACCAATCACCTCTGCTACCAAGCAAAACTTTATTTTTAAAACATAAGAGAATAATTTTATTGGATAAGACTAACGATATTTTTTCTTCTAGGTCAATTGTTTCTTCTGAGAAAACATTCGTATTATCACATTGGTGCAATTTAAAATAAACGAAATTTTTTCCTCGATAAAGATGTTTCTTCTTCTGTTTTAACCCCTGGATCATCAACATTTAAGTGAGTTTGACTGAACATTTTTACATCTTTTTCTTTTATATCTTGTTTCTCCACCTGCGCATTATGCAAAAGAGAATCATCTATAGGTGTTAATTTTTCAAGCTTCTTATCTCCAACATCATCACTTTTTCCCATAACATACTCTTTGTCTTGCCTTTTCGACACAATATTGTCCGCCTCTAATGTGAGAGAAGGCATACAAGGAGGCGCCTTCCATTCAAAACAGCCCAAACGTCCACTGATTGGAGAAACCGCTGACCAAGAAGAAAAAATGGACCCATCACACATCCACACTGGATCACGTTCAGCACGAAGTGCTAAAGAAAGCCATTGACGCACAGCACCTTGATTGTTTCCCTGTGCCTCTTCAATATCTGCCAACAATAAATAAACACTTTCCCGTGGATGACATTGTAATGCTTTTTGTGCCTTCTCTCTTGCTAATGCTGTTTCACCAGCATCCAAAGCTGCTTTAGCAATAAGGAAAGCCGACTCAAATGCATCTTTATTATAAGAAGCAAGTGTCTTAGCCCTTTTCAATCGCCCAATGGCTCCTTCTTCTCTTTCAAGATAAAGCGGTCCCAAATCAGGATGAGGCTCCTTTTGCCAAGCCGCTATAATCATTTTATCCGCTTTACGCGTTTCGTTTAATTTATAAAGAATATCAGCAGCAATAACTATTATTGGAACAAAATCAGGCGCCAATTTATGGGCTTTCAAAATAGCTTCACGTGCTTGTACAGGATGTGTATCAAACAAAGAAAGTGCCTGCCCACTTAGTAGTAAAACCTGTATATGCTGCCGCTCTGGAGTCGCGCGAATAGAACGCGGGAGAGCTTTTTGCGTTCTTTCAAAAATAGTAAGTGCCTTATCCCATTTACCCTCAGTACTTAACCGATCAAGCACCGCCTGATGCGCCCATAAAAGTGCTGGCGATAAAGTCAGTGCCTCTTCGGCATATTGTTGTGCTGCCTCATAAGCTTTACTCTTCATCGCTTCACGAAACAAACCATAAAGTCCAACCAGTTTTGTCGGATCTTCCTTTCTCATCTCTTCATAAAGTCCGATGGCGCGAACAGAGTCATTTTGTAAAGACAAGGTTTGCGCTTGTAAGAGTTTTACCAATGGCTCTTGTTTTCCTGCAAGATATTTAGCAACCCGTGCTTCCATTTTTTGCGCAACCATACTATCACCAGCAAAAGTTGCAAGAATCCCCTTTGAAAGAGCTTTGTAACCACGCTTTTGATGGCGTTTATAAAAATAATTGGAAAGAGCACTCGGTATGGAAAAAAAGAAAGACAATAACCACCATAAAAGCACCAGCGTTACAAAAAACAAAATAAGCACACTTAACACTGTAAGCAATGAAGCAGAAAATCTGAAATGCAAAAATGTGAGAACAAAAATACCATTGTGATTAGCAACCCACGTGAAAGCTAAACCGAGGATACAAACAACAAAAATATAAATAAAAACACGTATCATCTTGGGCCTATTTACATCTTTGTTGCTTTAAAAGATCCTTGTTGCACAGACAATAACAATTGCTGCAACAACTGTTGAATAGCAATATGTCTTTCAAGCTGCTTAACAAAATCCATTGAAACATCTTTTGCACTTTGGGGCAATGATTGCCATTCGCTCAAAGCCTTTTCGTAATCACCAGCTTGAATGGCAACTTCCATGCGTGCCGCAATAGCCCCCAGCGTTGTCCCTTCAACATTTCCAATCGGTCGCGAAACAATGAGCCCTTTTATCCACGCTAAAATTCGGTCAAAAAAACCAGCATCTGACGCAACAAGATTTTGCGTACCAACAATTGCATCAGCAACATGAGCAAAATCAACTGAAAGTTGTGCTGAACTTGGAAGACCCACAGTAGCTGTTTTTTGCAACACATCAAGTCCATTAATCGAAGGCGATAATTGCCGCAACAGCTTTAATTCATTATTATAAGATCCACCACGCTCTACAGCATTTTTTAATGAACTAATTGCAGTAAAGAGCGCGGTATCTATTTCTTTTTTCTCACTATTTTTAACAGCAGTTTCTTCCTGTAGTGCTTCTAACTGTTGTTTTAACGCAGAAAAATTATTTGCATTGCTCTGCCCAACAGACAAAGCCGTCTCTATATCTTTCGACTTTCTAACAAAAGTTTGTACAGTTTCTTCAAGAGCTTTTACTTTTTCCTCTAAAATCGCAAAAGCTTTTTTGCTTTCTTCTTTCGATAGTTCATCATTTTTCGTTGTTTTAAACTGTTGTGATGAAAAAGAAGAAAACTCTGTTTTTAACGTATCAATTTCTTGAAAGACCCGCCTCAATTGTTCCTTTGTGTCTTCACCTTGACTTTTTGCGGCTTCAGCAATCTGCAACGCTTTTTCTCCTCCAGCAGAATTTTCCACAAAAGGAGAAGGAAAAAAACCAGCCCATTGAAGCCCCATAAAAATTCCCAAAGCAATGAATCCCCCCAAAATCCCAGAAAGGGATAAGAAAAGCCAAGTTGTACTAGAGATACTTTTATCCTGACCTTGCATATTCTGTTTTTCTCGCGCCTGAGCTTCTACAGAATTATGGATTTTTTCCTCTGAATCATGGGGAACAGCTTCATGTTCAATAACTGGTTTCTTACGGCGCGTACCAACATAATGTGGTTTAACTTTTGGTTTTGAAGAATCGACCATCTCTGTCACTTTTCGTGCACACTTTTTTTAATGATAAAATAATAAAATGAAAAAAGTTTTAAAAATGCAGCTTTTCTCAATAATATTTACAATTATCGCCTTTAATAGACAAGTTTTAAAAAAAAATTGCATTTTATACTCGAAAATACAGCTTTATTTTTTAATCAACGATATCATAAAATTCAAAGAAAATGCCAAAACACATATTTTTCATAGAAAAAACAATTCTAAGAGAAATACTTTGCATCTTTTTCTGTTCATGGTACGCACGCAGGAAAGAAGCTTCAATATAAGGTTTTGTTTAAAATGCGTCTGCTGGGAATAGAAACAAGTTGTGATGAAACGGCAGCGGCTGTCATTGAATATAACAATGAATCAAACAGCCGAATTCTTTCCAATGTTGTTTGGAGTCAAATTGATCACCATGCACCTTACGGCGGTGTTGTTCCTGAAATTGCTGCTCGTGCCCATGTTGAAGTTCTTGATCATTTAATTCTACAAGCACTAACAGAAGCAAACACAAAATTAAAAGATATTGATGGCATTGCAGCCACCAGTGGACCTGGTTTGATAGGAGGACTGTTGGTAGGGGTTATGAGCGCAAAAGCACTCTCTCTTGCTACTGGAAAACCATTTATTGCCGTAAATCACTTAGAGGGACATGCTTTAACAGCTGTGTTGACGCACAATGTCAACTTTCCTTATTTATTACTTTTAGTTTCAGGTGGCCATACACAAACAATCCTTGTTCATGGAGTAGGTAACTACCAGCGTTTAGGAACCACCATTGATGATGCATTAGGAGAAGCCTTTGATAAAACAGCAAAACTTTTAGGTCTTCCTTATCCTGGTGGACCAGCACTTGAAAAAGCAGCTTTATTTGGTGATAAAAATCGCATCCCTCTTCCACGACCTTTAAAAGGTGAAAAACGGTTAGACTTTTCTTTTTCAGGACTCAAAACTGCTGTTCGACAAGCCGCAACAGCCATAGCTCCCCTTACAGAAAATGATATTGCTGACATTGCCGCAAGTTTTCAAGCCGCCGTGACCGATACAATACATGATCGTATTCACCTAGCCCTACAACACTTTGCCCACCAATATCCTCTCTCTCATGATCAAGAAAAGCGTTCTCCTGCTTTGGTTGTCGCAGGCGGTGTTGCCGCAAACCAAGCCATTCGCTCTACGTTGCAAGAACTTGCCCATCAACATGGTTTTGAATTTATAGCCCCTCCTCTTTCCTTGTGTACCGATAATGCTGCAATGATTGCTTTTGCCGGTGCACAAAAACTCGTACGAGGAGAAACAAACTCTCTTGACATTGCACCCCGCTCACGCTGGCCATTAGATGAAAAAGCCCCGCCCTTGATCGGGATGGGACGCCGTGGAACAAAAGTATAATAAAATTGACGTCCTACACACATCTTAAAGAACGAAGATTTCTACTCAATCCGGTCTATAGATAGTCCGAATTCTCTATCGAGCAGATTCCACCTGCTTCCCACTCACACAATTCACTTAACCCAAAGATCGACACGTAAACCTAAATATTCACCACACATTCTTAAAAACTTCATGTTTCAAAAAACTGCCTTATATCATTACACTTCAAATGACGGTATTTTACAGCATAATAAGATCTACTCTCTCCCACGAAGCATAGATATGAATGCCATTCGTTGACCTCATCATCTTTGATCATTTATTCGTTTCATTGTCATTGTAATCTTAAAGCTTTTTAGAACCAATTTTCTTAATTTTTTCCAACAAACTCTTATAGTAACCGCATTTCAAACCATAGCTGAAAAGATAAGCAAAGAGCAAAATACTTTTATACAACATGAAATATCAATGGAGCGTGTCTCTCTACTACACATTATTTTGAAACAAGAAAAAATAGATAATAGTCGTTCTTTACCCCATTTTAAAAATCATCGTTGATGGTATTACAAAGATGCTTATAAAAATGCATAACAGTCTATGAAAAAGGAGAACTCATGGCTTATTGGCTTTTTAAATCTGAACCCCATAAATGGTCATGGGAGATGCAAAAGAAAAAAGGAGCTGATGGCGAACAATGGGATGGTGTACGCAATTATCAAGCCCGTAACAATATGCGCGCTATGAAATATGGTGATAAAGGTTTTTTTTATCATTCAAATAAAGGTTTAGAAATTGTAGGAATTGTAGAAATATGTGCTGAAGCGCACCCTGATTCTACAAGCTCTGATCCACGCTGGGAATGTGTGGACATCCGTGCACTTTGTGACATGCCAACACCTGTTTCATTAAAACAAATTAAAGCCAATCCCAAACTAGCAAATATGGTGCTGGTCAAAGCCAGCCGCTTATCAGTGCAACCCGTAACAGAAGATGAATGGAAAGAAGTCTGTTTAATGGGCAACCTTAAGGAGGAAATGCTTTTATCTTAAAACAATAATTTTTATTCATTAACTCATATAAAAAGATGCTTCATAGCGCAGAAGAATAAGCTCAACACATCCTTCTGTTGAGGTATTCTCATGCTAAATGCATAAATATGATATTTTTCTTTGTCATTTTTTATCCTGCACTCTTTCTCAATACAGTCTCCTTCCAAATTACACAAAAAACCTCTTTATGATGCATCTTTTCGGCATTGCTAAAGGCAAAGCTTGCTCAACGATTATAATAAGCAACACCACGAACATAACACACAATCCCCTTCGCACACAAATGCAACAAAAAAACAAAACTGAACGTGGATAAAAACAATAAAAACGATCGTGAAGTTCTCCTAAACAGTGCATATGTGCTAAGTGTTGCACAATTCTCTTCACGCTTAAAAAACGCATCATATTGCGTGTTCATTGTTTTGCATGTTGGACGAGTGCGCCTCATACCGCAGGATTCTCTCATTCCCAACCTGTTTTATATTGAATCAATCAAAAGCTATTGGCTTGCACATTCTAAGCGGAGAAAGTCCCATATAGATAAAAAACGTGAAAGAAAGCACTAAAAATTCCTCCTATGAATCGTCTCAAGTGCCAAGGACTGTCCGCAACACCCACGAGCTGGCAAAGTGAATGATAGTGCTAGCTTGTTTCTCCATAAGCGTAAAGATGATGACACTCAATAGCTAAAACACGTTCTAGAACATAAAAAACGCTTCCAACCAATACGTAAAATACTCTGCAGACGGAATACCTTCTTTTCAGCAAGCAACCATTAGAAATTATAAAAGTTTATTTTTTAGAAGCGTTCTTTTTTAATTTTCTTCTTTTAATTTTTCTTGCATGAAATCTCATTTTTCATGAAACTATATCAATCAGTGCATCAATATGCCTATAAGGAAAAACATGAACCACTATACTCTTTTAATCGTTGAAGACGATGATCTACGCCCCATTTTAGTAGAACAATTGCAAATGCATCAAGAGTTTAAAATTTTCCAAGCAAAAACAGCAGAAGCGGGAATGAGAATAATCCAAGAAGAAAATATTGATCTCACTATTTTGGGATTTCAACTTCCTGATCTTGATGGCTACAAAGCCGTTAAACAATTACGCACCCAAGAATTTCGTGCCCCCATTATCATGATAACAAATTATGATACAGACTGTGATAATATTTTAGATCTTGAAACAGGCGCCAATGATTATGTAACAAAACCCTTTCGCTTTGCGGTGTTATTAGCGAGAATTCGAGCACAGTTGCGCCAATATGAACAAAATGAAGACGCAACCTTTCATATTGGTCCCTATACTTTTAAACTAAGACAAAAACTTCTTCTTGATCAATGCAACAATAAAATCTGTCTCACAGAAAAAGAAGCAGCGATTCTTAAATGTCTCTATTATGCCAATGATAAAATTGTCAGCCGTGAAACATTGTTAGAACAAGTTTGGGGTTATAATGAAAATATTGTCACTCATACTTTAGAAACCCATATCTATCGTTTGCGACAAAAAATCGAAAAAGATCCCTCCAATGCACAAATTCTCATGACAGATCAAAATGGTTATCGTTTAAATCTTTAATTCGAGATTTACTGTTTCAAAAATAATTTTAATATCCTAAATAAAAACAGAAACGAGATGAAAAAACCTTCACGTATAATTCGAATGCTATTACATATACATAGAACTTACTCTTATCTGTACTCTTATGACAAAATATATAACATTATGAATAAAAAACGAAATATTCCAACATGAGAACCAGAAACAAAAATGCTTTCAACCCTCACGATATACTTTGTAACTTCTGTTTCACATGCTTTTGTTCTTTCTAAAGTTTTTAATATGTTTCGCATATAAATAATCGTGATATCTTTTAGCAACATTCTTGATCATAACTATCATCTTTAGATGAGTGCTATTTATGATTATTTTTTCAGAAAAACCGCTCCACGCACTGCTTTATCTCATATTCACTAGCCTAAATTGAGAGATGTTTTTTATCTTTATAGTTTTCTTCTATTCTTTATGATTTTATCTCCTCTTAAGAGGTTATATAATTAATGATATAACGCTAAATGTTTATCCTAACGATAAAGCCACTGAGCACCACCATCTTTACGTTTATAAAAGAATAAGCCAGCACCATCACACACTTATGTTAGATCTCGATGTTGCAGAGGAGCCCTTGATACTTGAGATGGTTCATAAGAAGCATTTTAATCCTTCCTTGTACAGTTTTTAACCACCATAAACCATATTATGCAAGATCCCTTGGACTCTGCTATTTTTACGAAGATACCAGCATTTTTTTCTTTTAAAATGTTTCCACTATTCGTGAAATATGGTTCGGTATATAGATACTTGAGATTTTTATTCACATACCAATTCCACATATTAATGTACAAAAGAATATTTTTAAATTGTAAATGCAAAAAATTGAAATAAGAGAATCCTTCTATACTTGCGGTTCTTATGACAATGACAAAATGATTAATTATCTTTATAAATTAAAATATTTCTTGTCTGTGGCGATAAAGCAGGAATAAAAATACGTCGCGACTGACGACGCTGTACGAGCAAACCCTGATAAACACGTTTTTGTGCCTGACACATTAAGAGTCCACCAAAATAAGGCAAAAGATAGCGAGCAAATGGCTCGTAAAAAAATGAGAACAACCGCGAAAAATACCCCGTAGAGGGCATATAGTGTACAATTTCTTGTATTGGCCCAGAAACAAAATTTGTTTTTTCGAACAAACGAGTAATTTGTTGCCGACTATAGGGTTCGCCATAACCAAAGGGCGTAGTAATATTGCGCGCCCAAAAGCCAGAGCGATTAGGTACAATAACGATCAAGTGGCCATTAGGTGCTAAAACACGCCATATTTCATTCAACGTTTCAAATGAATTTTCTGTATATTCTAATGCATGTACTAATAAAATACAGTCAACTGACGCATCAGGAAGCGGCAAATCTTCTTCAAAAACAAGCGCTGTAGCAACTTGCTCAGAACAAGGCCAAGGCGAAACACCCTGAGCAGCAGGCATAAAAGCAAAACATTGTTGGGCACGTTCACGCAATGTAGAAAGATAAGGAAGTGCATAACCCAATCCCATAATCCGTTTATCCGTAAGATCAGGCCACCATAAATTCAATTGGTCACACAGCGTCTTTTGCACACGTAGTCCAAGTGCAGAAGCATAAAAATCTTTCAGCGTAACGATATCCAACTCAACATACCATGTAGAAACAAATTTCAAACATTACAGATTTTCATATACCAAACCTATATGGACTTCTGCTTTTTTTCCGCAATAGCGAACATTTCAATATTGCATATTTTAAACTTAAATGATTAAAAAATCAGTACAACAGGATGATTATTGCCTTACAAGCACTTTAATCATTTTTTTGGAGATAAACCCCATAGAGATTCTTCATACACTGTTTTTGACATCAATTAAGAAAAAAACCAACACTGGTTAATTAAAATGAAGCAATCTTTCAAGATAGTTTTTTTCTTCTTCTGAAAGATGCTCTTTACCAAGACGTTTGCGAATTTCATCCAAAATCTGCCGCGTACGCATTTGATCACTTTCTTGTGGTAGTGCCTCGCCTTCTTGTTCTTCATCTGTTTTTGAAGAAAGTGGACGTCCTAACGGATCTTTAGGACCAGAATCAGCATTTTGCTCATCTCCCGTTTCTTTAAGTGTTTCGCGCATTTTTTTCAAAACATTTTGTGCACCTTGCCTCAAAGATTCCAAAGCATCAGACTGATTTTGTATAGATACCTGATGATTTCCATTATCAAGCGCATTTTCCGCAGAATTCATTTTTTCTTCTGCCCTTTTCAATGCGCCCCCTGTTTCAAATCCTCGTTCTGATAATTCTTTTTCTAATGTTGATAATTCAGATTGCAATTCAGCTTGACGTTTTTTTAAAGATTTTTTTTGTGTTTCCGGTATATTTTCTCCGCGTTTTTGTTCCATCTCTAACTGATGTGTTTCATTGAGAATTTCTTGCTGACGACGCATTAAATCTCCAAGCTGGTCCATCTTTTCTTTCATTTGTGCAGATTGGCTTTTTTCTCCCTCATTTTGATTGCCTTTTTGCACATGCAAATGATCAAGCGTCTGTTCAACTTCCGCCAAGAGTTGTTCAGCTGCTAAAGAAGAGCCTGTTTTAGCCATTTCCTCAATTAAATTTAGCTTTTCTTGTAATGTAGCTTCAGAAAGATTAGGACTTTTTGAGCTTTTAGAATTTTTAGAAACTTGACTATCCGGTGCTTTTTCAGCCAAAGCACGAATATACTCATCCATAGCTTGACGTAAATCTGCCATAAGCCGTTCAATTTCTGCCGCTGAAGCACCGTAACGCAATGCATCACGTAAAGCAGCTTGTGCTTGTTTTAACTTTTTTTGCACGGATTCAAGTTGATTGCCTTCAATACCCAAAGCAATTTGCCATAAATAATCCACCACATCGCGCAAATCCTCGTCTGTTTGTGCTAAAGAAAGTCTTGTCCACGCACTTTGTAGAACAATAAAATGCGATGCATTTTGCAACCCCTTTTCTGGACGCACAAGCAAAGCAGAAAGCATATCAAGTACCCGCTCTCGCGCTAAAGGATTAAGAGCTAATAAACGACGCAGTTCAACCACTGCGCGTGCAACAGGATTCGAAAAAACACACTGTGGTAATATCATAACAAAAGTTTTGCTACGCCCTTTCTGCCCCGCACCATCTTCTGCCACCAAAGTAATTTTGACTTGCGAACCCGCCCATGGATGCGCTGATATATCCTGCACCATTCGCATTTTCCCCTTTCCACCACGCGGAAGAAGAAGCTCTATTTCCGGAGCATTATAAAGAGAAGAAGCACTTTTATTCTGAGGAAGAAAAGGCTCTATTTCAACAAAAGCCTTTGTCACACCATAATCATCATCCACCACATATCGTAACTCCAATGATCCTGTTAAAATCCTCCCTGGTTTTTCCAACCAATGAATTGTTGGAAGCGTGTCCTTAATTATCTGCAAGTGCCATTGCTGTTTTTTACGACGTGATGATACAAATAAATTTATTGAATGCTTTAAATGTGTTTCAAAATGAACAATTGGATCATTCAAAGCTGTTTGTTCCGTTTTCTCTGAAAACGAAACTTCCCTCCCATCTTCTACAGATTTTGCTTTTACTGTAATGCCAGCCCCATTGACAACACGCACAACAACATTACTCCCTTCAGGGATTTCTAGTTGTGTTTTCTCATCTTTTGTCAAATAAATCGGTGCCACACCGGTATAAGCAGGTGGTGTTACCCAAGCATCAATCCGCATGAGTTTTTCATCAACGACAGGACGAAAATCAAAGGCATCAGCCAAACGCCCCCCTTGTGAACCAAAAGAAAAACTAAAAGCGCACACAAAAAGAAGAGCACACAAAGCCCTTAAAGCCAAAGGATCATAATCCGCACTATTAAGAGAGATAAATCCCGTTTTTAAATGGTATAATTGCTTTGCCATTCGGCGTTGATGTTCACGCCAAATAACAGCACTAAAATCTTCATCATTTTCAGAACATAAACGATCTGTCTGAATATTCAAAGGCTGATGTCTAAGATCATTGACGCGTTCAAGGCGGCAATTTACTTCCCGCATTGTGGGAAACCGAAAACGAATAAGAAAAAATAAACTCGCCCCAGCACAAATAAGTATAACCCCAAGTAAGAGCAAATGTGACCAATAGCCCCAAATACCAAAAAGTCCCAACCAGCTAAACGAACAAAAGAGACTAAGAACGAGGAAAAATGGCAACAACCGTACCCACATCCGTTCAAATGAAAGGATCCCCCACATCAAAATGCGCACACACAAAAGCTTCATTGCAAAACCTTTGATGTTTTTATTTTTCATAAACAAGCATTTATCCCCTTTTATCGTGGTGCATTAAGATCATAAACCCCATACAAAACAATTTCTAGAAAATAAATTGTTTCATCAAAGTTTAGTAAAAATAAGACCCAAAATATTTAATAATGCTCAATCTAATTTGGGCTCAATCCAATCTGGAATATGATCACAGCCTATCAATTGTGCATAATCAAGGCGTGGACGAATGACTGCATAACGCGTATCCTGAACCAGAACTTCCGGCACCAAAAGTCGACTATTATAAGTGCTTGCCATCACTGCGCCATAAGCCCCTGCTCCTGTTAACATCAAAACATCACCCGCTTTCAACACTGGTAAAGAACGTTCCAAGCCTAAATAATCACCAGTTTCACAAATAGGACCAACAATATCAGCATTAATCAGAGGGGCATCTACTGGTGTTTTTTTCACTGGCATTACATTTTGCCACGCATCATAAAGCGTTGGACGCATGAAATCATTCATCGCCGCATCAACAATAACAAAATTTCGTCCTTCCCCCTTTTTTAAATACACAACCGATGTTACCAATACACCGGCTTCACCAACAATACTACGCCCAGGTTCTAGGATAATATTGATCCCTAAAGGCGCAATATGTTTCTTTACCAGTGCTGCATACTCAAAAGGAGAAGGTACTGGATGCTGCTCATAACCATAAGGAATACCAAGCCCACCCCCAATATCGATATGGGTTATCGCATAACCATTATTCCATAATTGACGCACAAAATCTGCAACAATAACAAATGCATCTTCAAACGGTTTTAAATCACAAATTTGACTGCCAATATGGAGATCAACACCACACACATGAAGACCGGGCAATTGGGCTGCTTTTTTATATGCATCACCCGCCAAAGACAGTGGAATACCAAATTTATTCTCAGACTTACCTGTTGTAATTTTCTTGTGAGTCTTAGCATCCACATCAGGATTAATGCGTAAAGAAATACGAGCCGTTTTTGAAAGCGCAGCAGCCCGCGCCGATAATTGTTCAAGTTCTGGCTCTGATTCAACGTTAAAACAATAAATATCTTGTGCAAGAGCAAAATCTATTTCTCTCACTGTTTTACCAACACCAGAATAAACAATATTCTGCGCAGGAATACCAACAGCAAGTGCACGCCGTAATTCCCCTTCTGAGACCACATCAGCTCCCGCTCCATTGTTAGCTAAAAGTTGTAAAACTGCTTGATTGGAATTCGCTTTAACCGCATAAGCAATTAAACTCGGCATATCATGAAATGCATTCTGATAATCTTTAAAATGTGCAACGATTGCGCTAGCTGAATAACAATAAAAAGGTGTTCCAACTTCCCGCGCAAGTTCCAAAAGAGAAAGACCTTCAGCGTGAAGCACACCCTGATGATAAGAAAAAAAACGCATAAAAATTCCTATTGTATTAACCGATCAAGAATAAAAGGTTTATCTGTTTTGCCTTGAGAAACAAAAGTTCCTTGTGAAGAATTCACTCCTGTTGAAGGAGGTAACTCTAATGACCCTTTACGCCCACACCCAACAATACCCAAGCCCCCCAAAAGGACAATCACCAACCCCTTTAATATAATTTTCATTTGTCCTCTTTCCTCATCTCGATTTCTTTTTTACCTTTAAAATACAATCACTCAAGCGCTCACGAGACGCTTTTTCCAATACGCAATTTGCCGAAGAACCTCTGAAGGCGCTGTTCCTCCAAAGCTTTTACGACTTTCAACAGATTTTTCAACGGTCAAAACATCAAAAAGTGTCGCATTGATATCAGGACAAATTGCTTGAAGTTCATCTAATGATAAATCATGAAGGCGACACTGTTTTTTTTCTGCCAATGCCACAGCACACCCTGTGATGTGATGTGCTTTGCGAAAAGGAATCCCTAAATTGCGTACAAGCCAATCCGCAAAATCTGTAGCTGTTGCATACCCTAAATCCGCTGCTTGTTTCATGGCTTTTTTACTCACTTTCAAATCAGCAATCATCCCTGTCATTGCTGCTAGTGATAATTCCAAACTCAAAGCCCCATCAAACACATATTCCTTATCTTCTTGCATATCCTTTGAATAAGCAAGCGGTAATCCTTTCATCACCGTTAACAATCCCATAAGTGCACCATTCAATCGACCTGCTTTCGCTCGTACTAACTCTGCCGCATCAGGATTTCTCTTTTGTGGCATAATGGAAGACCCTGTTGAAAAAGCATCTGATAAATGAATAAAACAAAACTGTGCACTTGACCAAAGAACAATTTCTTCCGCCAATCGCGAAAGATGTGTTGCACAAAGAGCGCCAGCGCTTAAAAATTCCAATGCAAAGTCACGATCTGAAACACTATCAATTGAATTGCGTGTAGGTTCCCGAAAGCCTAGCGCTTTTGCTGTCATAAAACGGTCAATTGGAAAGCCTGTCCCCGCTAAAGCAGCCGCCCCTAAAGGCGATTCATTCATTCGCTCAACAGCATCACGCATCCGCGATAAATCTCGACCAAACATTTCAACATAAGCCATCATATAATGACCCAATGTTACGGGTTGAGCCAATTGTAAATGCGTAAAGCCTGGCATAAAGGTATCAACATGTTGTTCTGCGCGAATAAGTAATTGCTCTATCAATCCTTTTAAAGCTTGTGCTATTTTTTGCGTTGCTTCACGTACCCACAAGCGAAAATCAACAGCAACTTGATCATTGCGTGAACGCGCCGTATGCAAACGTCCTGCTGCAGGACCAATCAACGCACTCAACCGCGCTTCAATATTCATATGAATATCTTCAAGCTTTCGTGAAAAAACAAATTTACCGTCTTCAATTTCTTGGCGAATAAGTTTCAAACCATGAACAATTTTTTCATAATCTGATTGTGAAATGATTTTCGTTTGCGCTAACATAGCTGCATGAGAAAGAGAACCTTCAATATCTTGTCGATAAAGTTTTTGATCAAAATCAATAGAGGCATTAATTTCTTCCATAATTGCAGCAGGACCTGCCGCAAACCGACCACCCCACATTTGGTTCTTTAACTTCTCATCTGTCATATTCTGAAAACACCCATCCAAAGGACAAAATTATGATTTTTCAAATTTTCATCAGCGAAAAAAACAATAAAAAAAGGCAACTCTCCCTTGCATTCTTTATCATTGCACTGAGTTTATACGCAACCATAAACTACGATACCAAAAGAGAGTTTTTTCTTTTCAATTTCATTTCAGCAGCACAAGCACAAGAAATAAACATTAATAAAGCACGAGCAGAAAAAATGATGGCGATACGAAAAGCAGCAAAAGGCTTTTTTAGCCACATACGATTTGCTGATACGCTCTCAGATATGAACAAACTCTCTTTCAAGGATATTCAAGGAAAAGAGCGCACACTCAGCGAATTTACCGGAAAACCAATGCTGGTCAATCTATGGGCTATTTGGTGTGCACCTTGCCGCACAGAAATGCCTGAACTTGCGCAATTAAAACGTGAATTAGGTGGAGAAAACTTTGATGTCATAGCTATTAATATCGATAAAACTGCTTCTCCTGAAAAAATTCAGCAATTTTTACAGAATCTTCATTCAGATAATTTGCTTTACTATCGCGATGAAACAATGGATATTTTCAACAATGTTAGAAAACAGGGGCTCGCTTTAGGACTCCCCATTACATTGCTCATTGATAAAGAAGGATATCTCATTGCTTCTTTCAATGGTGCAGCTCCATGGGCCAATGACGATGCCAAAGCACTTATAAAAGCAATCATTAAAGAAGCCCTATAACTTTAATAACCGCGTCTTTTTAAACGTTGTATAACAAGATCCAGTGCTGACAAAAAAGCAGAACGGTCTTTACGAGAAAAAGGACGGGGACCACCTATTATACTACCCTGTCCACGCAAATCTTCCATCAAATTGCGCATCGCCAAAGCCTGACCAATTGAATTTACATCAAAAATACGCCCCGTTGGCGAAAGACAAAAGCCCCCAGCTTGCACAACCCGCGCTGCTAAAGGAATATCACTGGTAATAACGATACTTGCCTCATGCACATGTTCTACGATCCAATCATCAGCACCATTGAATTCACCAGCAACGACCACTCTTTCAATGAGTGCTTCATCTGGAAGGGACAAAGAACGATTTGCCACAACAAATGTCTTAAGCTGATAACGATTCATCACACGATAAACTTCATCTTTTACGGGACAAGCATCTGCATCAATCAACAAAGTGATAGCAGGCTTTATTGGGATACTCATACCTTGGCTTTCAAGTAATAATAAACTCTTTCATTCATCTGAATGTTGCAAATCCTTGCGATAAAACATTATCGCCGCGTTTATTTCTCCTCCCAAAATAAAAATTGCACTCAATATGTAGAGAAAAATAATAGCAACCATAATAGATGCCAACCCTGCATAGGTAGAAATATAATCAAACATCGTTAAATATTGCGCAAAAGCGATAGAAGCCATAAACCATATAAACATTGTCACCACTATTCCTGGTAAAATATCTATAAATTTCCGCCGCCCTGCTGGAAGCCATTTATGAACAATCAAAAGACTGATAAACAAAATAATGATTGCAACTGTATAACGCCATACACGAATAGCAGCAATATATTCAGTCATAAAAAAAGAATGATTTTGCATAATTTTGATCAACAAAGGCGCCAGAATCAATAAAAAGCTAATCACAACAAGACCAACAGCTCCAAGGATTACAAAAAACAGACTTTGAAAACGACAAAACAACAAACTCCGTCGATCAGTAACACGGTAAGCTTTATTTAAAGCCGTACGCAAAGCCTCTATCCCATTAGAAGCAAAATAAGCCGCTCCAATGACAGAAAGCGTCAACACACCTCCTCGATGAATGGTTAAAACATTGACAATTTCCTGAGATAAAGGCTCTGCGATAACATCAGGCAATAACTGCACCAGTGCTTTAATTTTTTGCGGTGTATAGGTAAAAGCACCTAGAAAACGAGCAAACGATGTTCCAAAAATAAAAAAAGGGAAAAATGCTAAAAGCCCCGATAGCGCAACATGGCTTGCAAAAGCACTCCCATTATCACGCCAATAATGACTTACTGCGTCACCCAAAATACGATAGCTATACCAAAAGATATTTTTTAACAAAACTCAATACTTTCTGGTAAAACTCTTCCTCAGTCTATTTCAAGTTTTATAAAAATCATCAAAGCTCTGCAAATAAACATTTTGCAATGTTGCAATATAACGGTCAATAATCAATACGGTCAAGCCCGACTTTATACCAAAACAAAAACAATAACCCACTCTATGAAGTTCTACAACAACCTCATTTTTTTGTTACTTCTACAGATCAGTAACCTCTTCTGTACATTATATGCCCTATAGAGAGCTAAGCAAGATGATCGTGCACACATAAAACCTTTTAAAGTCATGGTTATCTGTATCGGAGCAATCGTCACTCTTTTTTATTGCAATCTATGACTGAATAAAGAAAAAACTTCTTATCGATTTCTAGAAAAAACCAACGAAATTCAACAAAAACCCCTTGCTTTTATTCACCCTTTTTTAGAAACACTCTGACGTCCAAAATCAGGAGCATCAATTTCCTGTCCAGCATCAATAATATTGCGACGTACAGCACGCGTACGTGTAAAAAAGTTAAACAGTGTCTCACCATCTCCTAAATGAATTGCCCGTTCTAAAAAAGCAAGCCCCTCACTAAAACGGCTCAACATTTCTAAAATAGCATCCTTATTATGCAAACAAATATCTCGCCACATAACGGGATCAGAAGATGCTAAACGCGTAAAATCACGAAAACCGGAAGCGGAATAAGCAATTACTTCCGAATTTGTTACTTTTTCTAAATCACTCGCTGTCCCAACAGTATTATACGCAATCAAATGGGGTAAATGTGAAACAATAGCCAAAACAAGATCATGATGCTTAGGTTCCATCTTTTCGACACGCGCACCACAAGCTTCCCAAAACGCTGTTAATTGTGCGACAGCAGCAGCATCGCTATCCGCAAAAGGCGTTAAAATACACCAACGATTCATAAATAAATCAGCAAAACCAGCATCCGGTCCTGAATATTCCGTTCCAGCAATTGGATGCCCTGGAATAAAATGAACCGTTTTTGGCAATAAAGGTGCCATTTCCGCAATAACCAACGCTTTCGTAGAACCAACATCACTCACAATCGCTCCAAGTTTTAAATGATCACGAATGGTTTTTGCCACTTCTGCACTAGCCCCAACAGGAACAGAAAGAATAACCAAATCTGCTCCTTCAACAGCTTTTGTATTATCTGTCGTATAAAAGTCCCCAAGCTCCAATTCACGCGCTCTTTTCAGGGTTTCTGGACGACGTGTTGCAATAGAAATCTGAGCCGCAAGATTTTTCTTTTTAATCACTCTTGCTAAAGAAGACCCAATCAGACCGATCCCAATGAGTGCTATTTTTTCAAACTGAATATGGAGCATCTTTCACCTTCAAAGATTCTTTGCAAATGGCAATAAAGACTAATTGTAAAATCACAATTTTCTTGTTTGTTTGTTCAAGAGTTATGCGTAAAACATTAAAAAATGACAACTAGGGAATAAAGAATAACGCAGTTTACCAATTATCACCTGCGCAAGCTGACAACAGATCACTTTACCTAGAAAACACATAAAAAATAAATGACGAGAAATCTAACATCACGCTCTAAAACTCCCTCTTAATTACTGATCAAAGCGCATCACCGAAACAAAATAAAATGCACTCTCAATGAGGATAACAACGACTCTACATAAAATCCCATCAGTTTACTTTATCTTACTAATTTTACTCACAAAAAAACACATCAAAAGCGTAAGCAGACACTAGCTCTTCTCCAATTATCCCGATACGTTCATTAATTTGTACATCAGACCTATATAAAAACGTATTACGCCTCCACCTACAACAACAACATAAGTTTCGCGAATATTGAAAACACCGTAAAACAACGCATACCAAAAGATACCATTAAAAACATTTTCCTCTCCAGATTCCGGATACCATAAATCAAATAAATATGAGAAAAACACGACCTCTCAATAAAGAAAAAGTTTGATAATAAAAACACCGAATATCCCTTTAATGGAATCACACCCCTCACGTAAAACAGAACGCCCTAAATAGAATAGATTTGGATTACAAATTCATGCGTTTGTTTTAAAAAGGCATCTCGCTCTCTAGCCTATCTCACGACAGTGTTCGTAAATGTTATAACTATAAATCTATTAAGCACGACCCTCTTCACACTTAATAAAACACTATCATTATATTTTCCTACCCCCAATGTTGCAAAAAACCTTGGAATTTGAGAGCATTCATAAGAGGCATTTTAGTGCTTTCTTGCACAGTTTTTATCCACACGCCCCCACTTATGACGTGCAAAAGACATTGTTCTGATTGATTCAATATGAAAAATAATAAATTATTAATAATAAACAATGGCTAGCTCTGTTTATGAGACACATTCATTGCTAAGATAATCATCTCTATATCAAACATAAAAGTTTCCCCATAGGTGTTGTCATTTTCATCATAATCTATTTTGACTTTCTCCTCATCCCACGAAGATTCTTAATTCATACCAATCTGCAAATAATTCATTTTCTTGTCTAAAAGATTCCTCTGGCTCACTATTTTATGTGATTCAATTAATCTATAATACATTGATTTATAAAAATAATACTTTTTTCAATTTGAATCATAACTTCGAATACTGTAAAATTCTTCCATCACAAACCCTCTTATCAATTAAAATCTCTTGTCTACACATCACAAGAAGACATGTGAGCAAAAATGATGAAAAACGCTTTCTAATGCTAAAAACTGTAGCAACATTAGAGGCTAGCAAAGTATATAATGAGTGTCGACTTGCACTTTTATTAAGCATAAAGATAGAGTTGCTCTATGGGTTTTATATTCTTCACAAGGAACTTTACTTCTACACCATTCATAAACACCGCCGCAAAATAGATATGACGCGCATTGAAAAATATTTCTAAGAAAGCGTATGAATCTACCATACAAGTGTCTTCTGTTGTTTGAGATACTCTTTTTTACACGGGGGTGTTACTCCATTAAGACTCTATGAACCAACCTAATATTCACCAAATACCCACACAAAAAAACATCGAACACATAAAATTTGATATGGGCCTCGTATCACTACCCTAAAAAACAGTATTTTACGACACAACAAAATAATAAAACTGTTTCAAAATGGCCTTTTGAAAATAAACTATTTCTTTTGAAGAAAAATTTCTATCAAGCTTTCAAGCTCCTAAAATACATCCTCAAAAATACAAGTTCCCTCAACCTCTACTTGATAGCATAACAGTTTTAATTACTGAAAATACCTCTGTGGTATACCAAAAATAAAAAATCATTATATTTCTAGGCTGTTAAGCTGCCATCTGGCGTCGTGCAATAATTGTAAGCCCTAACAAAACTTGACGAATGATAGCTTCGCCCAAAAGTGGATTTTTACGACTGTCTAAAACAGCACTCTGAATTCTTTCCATTGCATAAGAAATTTGTTCTAACTTCCAATATTTTAAAGCTTGTTCAACGATCTTTTTCCGTTGAAAAAAAATGGGAGGACGTGCCTGAGAAACCACCGTAAAAGGTGAATTTCCTTCAACCTCTACCTGATAACGCAATAGCTGTAATTGCTGAAAATGCCTTTGAGCTGTACTCAAAATTAAAAAAAGTGCCCCCTGCACTGCTGCATGTCGGTTAAAATGCGCTTCAAAGCCTGATATATCGCCCAATAAAAGAGCATCAATGACTTCATCTTGAGAAAGAGCACTGACATCGCTTACAACAGCTTTCACATCTTCAAGAGTAATACGAACATTTGCAGCATAAAGACAAAGCTTTTCTAATTCACCTCGTGATACAAGGCGATCCGCCCCTAAACATTCATGCAACCATCTACGTGCATCTAAAGAAAGAGTCTTCTTAAACTGTCCTAAAACCTCATCAATCAAACCGTCAAGAGAACGCATATCATCGGCAAAACAGGGCAAAGCCATCGCTTTTGATGCTGTTTCAACAGCATTGCGCAACCCTGTTCCTTTTTTTAAATCCCCTGCCTCAATGAGAATAAAACAAGCTTCTGGTGGTTTCTCAATTAAAAGCTTTAAGGCAGCAAGAAAACCTTTTTGGTTAGCAGCATTAGAGATCCATATCAAACGATCTCCCCCAAAAAGCGATAACGTACGCGCTTCATTTTCTAAACGTGCAGGATCTTTATCAATTTCAGCAGCATCCAAACGAATTGTCGAAAATGGATCTTCTATTGCTACCCGTGTAAGTTTTGCAAAACATTGTGCACGCTCACAAATAAGACCACGATCTGGCCCATAAATGAGAACAATAGGAAAAGCACGTGAAAAGCGCATTAGAAACTGATCAACTTCATGTGCTTTTTTCTGAGCCACACTATTAATCCATTAACAGTTCATCATCATCAAGAACTTCCCCGCGAACTTTCTGAAACATGCCAATTAAATCATTTACATCCAAGCCCTTACGCTCTTCATGACAGACATCCAAAATCACTTTTCCACCATGCAACATCAAGGTACGATCGCCATAATCAAGAGCCTGACGCATAGAATGAGTCACCATGATAGTCGTTAATTTTTTCTCTTCAACGATTTTTTCAGTCAACCGCATCACAAAATCAGCCATTCCAGGATCAAGCGCTGAGGTATGTTCATCAAGCAATAAAACATCCGCATGTGCTAATGTTGCCATCACAAGACAAACTGCTTGGCGTTGCCCACCTGACAAACTATCCATAGGATTATGAATATATGCTTCAAGACCAATGCCTAATTGAGCAATTTTCTCTCGAAAAAATTGCCGTTTCTCATGATTTAAAGCCGCACGCAAACCACGACGACTTCCTCGAAGAGCAGCAAGAGCCAAATTTTCTTCAATTGTTAAAGAACCACAACTTCCCTCTAAAGAATCTTGAAAAACACAAGCAATCTTTCCAGCGCGTTCACTGACTGATTGCCTAGAAACATTTTGTCCATTGATAACCACTTTCCCCGTTGAGGGAAGCGTTGCACCCGCTAAAACACTGAGCAAAGTTGATTTACCAGCACCATTTGAACCAATAACCGTAACAAAACTACCCTGATCAATTTTCAGGTTAATATCAATTAAAGCCTGTTTTTCCAAAGGTGTTTGCGGTTTAAATGTGACCCCAACATGAAAAAATTCAATCACGTTTATGCCTCCTCCAATAGCGTGGCACAATAAGGGTTAAAACAACCAACAACGAAGTAATCAACTGAAGATCTGTCGACGTATCAATACCAATGCCATTTGCTTCAAATGCAAATTGCACCACCACACGATAAAGTACAGACCCTACAATACAGCTGATTATAATCCAAAAAATATTGCGCGTACGAAAGAGAGTTTCACCAATAATCACGGCTGCCAATCCAAAAACAATTGTTCCAATTCCACCGGTAATATCTGTTGCAATCGCAGTTTGAATATAAAGAGAACCACCAAGTGCCACACACGCATTGGAAAGCCCCATTCCAAAATATATCAATGCTGATGTATGAACACCTTGCGCCGTCGCCATGCGTGGATTAGCGCCCATTGCACGCATAGCAAGACCAATCTCACTTTCCAAAAAGCGCCAAATCAAAAACGCCATAACGAGCAACACAATACCAACGAAAAGAGGACGCACAAAAATATCAGACAAACCAAACAGATTATAAAAGGGCGTTAACGCCGTATCAGCAAGAGCTAAATTAACATTAGACCCTCCCATAATTCCCATAATACGAAGATTAACCGTATAAAGTGCCGACATTGTTAAAATAGAAGCTAAAAGATTCAAAATACCAAAATGCAAACTCAACAGAGCGGTTAATAAACCAGCTACCATGCCTGCACAAAAAGCACATGCCATAGCTGTCCATGCATTAAAACCTAAAAGAATCAAGACGCCACAGACACAAGACCCAAGAAGAAATGAGCCATCAACTGTTAAATCAGGAAAGTCCAAAACGCGAAAAGAGAGATAAACCCCTATAGCCACAAACGCATAAATAAGACCTAATTCTACAGCGCCAGAAAACGCAAATATATTCATGTAAAGACAATCCCCATGAAAACTTAACGTATTTTATTGTATCAACATCCTATCAATGAAAGTCATTGAATCACTTTTGTTGCACGATCAATAACTGCCTGCGGAATAACAATCCCCGCTTTTTTTGCTGCTTTCATATCAATTCGAATGTCATTATTAGCCGCCTGCACAACATCAATATCACCAGGCTTTTCACCCTTTAGAATACGCACAACCAACTTCCCAGCATCAACCCCTACATCATAGAAATTCACACCTTGCGTCATAAAGGGACCGCGTCCAATAGAATTAGCATCAACAGTAAATACAGGAACATTTGCTTCCTGTGAGACCTTTACTGCCCCCTCTAAAACAGAAAGAACCGTATTATCAGCGGGAATAAAAATGATATCTACCTTACCTATTAAAGCCCGTGTTGCCGCCTGAACATCTGAAGGTTTTGGTGCTGATGAAGGAATGATTTCAATTCCAACTTTTTTTGCCGCATCTTTTAACACCTTAAGTGTTGAAACAGAATTTGCTTCAGAAGCATTATAGAGATAACCAATTTTTTTCAAATCTGGTTTTACTTCTTGTAAAAGTTTAACACTTTCTGCAACATCTATACGATCAGAACTCCCCGTCATATTACCGCCAGGTTTGGTAAGCGAAGAAACGATTTTAGCTCCGATAGGATCAGAAATCGCCGCAAAAACGATAGGAATTGTTTTTGTTGCCGCAAGCATCGTTTGTGCTGAAGGCGTGGTAATTGCTACAATAACATCGGGTTTATCACCAACAAATTTACGTGCAATTTGCGTTGCTGTTGAAATATTACCCTGCGCTGATAAAAAGGTAAGTTGAAAATTTTCACCTTGCTTATAACCATTTTCTGTAAGAACATCTTCCACACCTTTACGAACGGCATCCGCAGCAGGATGGACCATAATTTGCGTTATTGCAACTTTAACGCGTTTAACTTGGTCATCTGCCTTTGCAACACTGTTCATCATAAAAACAGTTGCAATGATAATCCCTAATATATTTATTCTCTTCAACATTATATTCCACCCCTCTCCATGCAAAAATTAAAAAAAGAATAATCTATTACTGAAGAATTTTCTAAAATCAATCTTTATTTCATTTTATTTAAACATGGACAAAATAAATCAAACTAAAATGATATTTTTTTGTTGCAATTCGTAGAAGCCTACGCCATACAGACAAGACATATATCGAATCGGTAAGCGGGTGTAGCTCAGGGGTAGAGCACAACCTTGCCAAGGTTGGGGTCGTGGGTTCGAATCCCATCGCCCGCTCCATTGAATTTTGTATTTATTCGTTCTTGTGTGGAGTTATAGTGTAGCTTGTGTAGCTTGCCAGCGTTTTTTGTATATTTTGCCACTAGGTTTTGTACCAATTTATTTTTTCTCAAAGAGTTTTAAA